>VGRB01000059.1 GCA_016875475.1 Deltaproteobacteria bacterium | reverse complement strand
GCACATCGAGGGCGAGTCGTCCACGACCCACAGGATGTCGAGCTTGGCCGGCTGGCCCTTCTCGCGGATCTCCTGCTGGTTGAGCACGAAGCTCGACCTTATGTTGCCGACCGGGATCTCGTTGCACCCGATCGCCACCAGGATCCCGACGAGCCCGAACCGACCGACGCGCGCTTGCATCAGGCACCCCCAGACGTTCGCCGTGGCATGATATCCGAGGGTTTGTCCGCCGGTCAAGCCGCCGCCCGCCCCTGTCTCACGCTTCGACTCGTCCATCTCCGCCTCCACCAATCCCGTACCCGTACCCGAGCCCGAGCCCGAACCCGCTCCCACCGGTGAGTCCCGGGACGACGCGCAGGGGTTCACTCCCCCCCGAACGCGTCCTTCCCTCCGAGCGCTGCCGAGCAGACCGGGAAGGCGCCTCGGGCGAGCCTGACCATCGACCCGACGAGCGCGCGGATGTCCCACTGGGCGTGGACGTCCTCGCGCAGGCGGCTTACGTGGTGCAGCTCCCGGAGGTTGATCGTCAGCAGGACGCGGCGGCGGTGCGCGTTCAGCAGCGCGTACGGCGCGGCCGCGGCGCCGCGACCGCCCAGGCGCTCCCACAGCTTCCCGGCCTCGGCGGCCGCCTCGCGCAAGGCGGGCTCGAGCCCCGCGGCGGCGATGGTCGGCGGCACGGTCAGGTCGAGGCCGGGGTCGTACGGCATCGGGGACGGCGACGCCATCCGGTGGCGCTTCAACTGCCCGAACGACGCGGCCGACACCGCGACCTCGAAGGTCATGGCGGCGTGTTCCAGCTCGCGCGGCAGCGGGTCGTGGGGCCCGAGCCTCGCGACCGCCGCGGCATAGAGCCGCGCCCTCGCCGGCTCGTCCAGCGCCGCGACCCTCGCGGCGGCCTCGGCGTGCCCGCAGCCGAGCGCGGGCTGCACGAGCGCCGCGAGCACGGCCGTGTCCCCGTCCGGCACGGACCGGATCAGCGCGGCGTCGCCGTCGGACTCCGGCGCCGGACCAGGGCCGGGCGCGGACGCGGGCGGGACCCCGGCGGCGGCGGAGGCCACGTCCCGGGCGCGATCGATCTGGTACGGCCCCGGCACGCAGTACCGGAGCAGCGAGGGCGCGATCGGCGACGCGGCGGCGAGGAGCAGCGCCGAGACGTCGCGGACCTCCGCGAGCGGGCTCGCCGCGAGATCGAGGACCATGTGCTCGAGCGTGCGCGCGTTCGTCGTCATCCCGAGCTGGCCGGTGACCGCGAGCGGCAGCACGTAGCGGGCGTCCTCGCCGGCGATCCTGTCCGGGACCCCGGCCGCCACCAGCCCGTCGCACAGCGCCCGGTAGCGGTCGAAGCAGCGGACCACGTGCGCGCGGAAGGCCTCCGCGAGCCCGGCCGCCTCGACCTCGGCCGGGACGACGAAGTCCTCGCCCAGCCGGACGTAACGCTGGGACTTCTCGGTGTACGATGCGAGGCGGTGCGACTCGATCGCCTCGATCGCGAGACGGGACACGTCGAGCAGGTCGAAGTTGAAGACCGCGTGCTCCGCCACCGACTTGTGCCCGAGGCCGAACACGATGCGCTCGCTCCGCTCCCGCGCGCGCCTGACGTCGGCCGCGGCCTCCCGCCGCAGTTCCGGGACCGGGCGCGGGTCGCGGCTGATCCGGGCGTACGCGGCCGACAGGGTCTCCGGCGTGCGGGGCGCCCCTCCGTCCGCGGGCGGCAGGGCCGCGATCACGTCCGCGTCCAGGTTGAACCCCGCCAGCACCACCCGAGCCATCACCATCCTCCCCGTACCAAGCCCAAGCCCAAGCCCGTACCCGTACCCGTACCCGTACCCGTACCCGTACCCGCCCGCCGGTTCCCTGCCCCGTACTCACCTGAGCTCGAACACCAGCACCCGCCGCTCGAACCCCCTCGCCACCGATACCACGAACCTCTCGGCCGCGGCGAGCGCCCCGTAGGCGAGGAACGCGTCCGACAGCGTGGCGAGCGGCAGGCCGTTGATCCCGGTGATCAGGTCTCCCGCGCGGAGGCCCATCCGGTCGAGCACCCCGCCGCCCCGCACCCACGCGACGAAGAACCCGGGCGCCGGGAACCCGAGCACGTTCGGGAACGCGGCGCCCTCGTTGACGAAGGCCATGGGGTCCGCGAGCGCGAGGTCGCGGACCTCCCGCTTCACGGCCCAGCGATCCGGCTCGAGCGGCGCGACGGCCTCCGGATCGTCCAGCACGGCGCGCGTCGGGCCGGCCGGCGGCGCGGTCGTGATCGTCGCGACCTTGCGGGCCGCGTCGAGGACCGCCCGGACCGGCGCGGGCGCGGTCTGCGCGGACGCGGCCCGCGCGCGCGGCCGGCACCGGACGTTCGCGGCCGGCGGCCCGACGCGGAGCCGGTCGCCCGCCTTCTTCAGGGCGATGCAGGACTTCCCCGCGGCCCTGGCCGCGTCCGCGAGCGCCACGGCGAGGGGCCCCGGGGCCGCGACCGCGGTGACGGCGCGGTCCGACACGCCCTTCGCCCGTTCCGGCACGAGCCCGGCCACGCACGCGAGCGCCTCGGCGAGGCCCAGGGCCGAGCCGTCCCGCACCTCCAGCGCCACGCGCCAGTCCGGTGGCAGCGGGAAGCAGACCGGGGCCGCGGCCCGGCCGGGCGAGGGCGCGACCGCGAGCAGGACGACCACGACGGGCAGGTTCTTCCGCACGGCGCGCATCATATCACCGGGAGGGACCACGCCTCGGCCGCGCGAATCCGGAGCCACGCCACCAGGGCCGCGTTCCCGACCACGGTCGCGGCCACGGCCACGTACAGGCCGGTCGCGCCGCCCCACTCGACGCCGGCCCACGGCAGGAGGATCCGGAGGCCGAGCCGTCCCGGCTCCACGACGGCGGCGGGGGCCTGGAGCAGGTGCGTCACGACCGCGTCGTAGACCGGCGTGAAGGCGACCAGGGCGTGGACGACCGTCAGGACCGCACAGGCGGCGTGGGTCATCCGGAGCCCGAGCCGGTAGGACTGGGCGTCGCGCGACAGGGCCGTGGACGCGGCGAGCAGCATGATGATCGGGGCCTCGATCACGAGGCCGATCGGGAAGACGATCCCGCCGAACGCCGCGAGCGCGTGGACCGGGTCGGGGAGGCGCGTCATCACCGCGGAGGCCGCGGGCTGCTCGAACCCCATCAGCAGCCAGGACGCGGCGAGCGGCCACCACGTCGAGAACACGTCCTTCATGGCGACGGGTCGGGGAGCGGGCACCGGGGCCTCCGTGTCGCGGCGTCCGATTCGGCCCCCGCCGCGCGCCCTCGCGCAGCGGCGTTGCCGCCGCCCCGGCGCGCCCGGGCGCGGACGGGACGGGCGCGGCAGGGACGCGCGAAGGATACACGAGGGTCGCGACCCGCGGTGCTACAATGCGCGTCCGTTCGCTGCGGTGGCGGTGGATGCCCGAGCGTCTGACGTGGTGCGAGGTCTCGGCCGGCGCGCTCCGGTCGAACGTCCGCGAGTTCCGGCGGCTGGTGGGGCCGGCGTGCCGGCTCGGCGTGGTCGTGAAGGCGAACGCGTACGGCCACGGGCTCGTGCTCGCTGCCCGGACGTTCGTCGACGCCGGGTCGGACCTGCTCTGCGTCAACGACCTCTGGGAGGCCGCCCGGCTGCGCGAGGCCGGCATCGAGGCCCCGATCGTGGTGCTCGGCTGGGTCCCGCCCGCCCAGGCCGCGGAGGCGGCGGGGCTGCGCGTGGCCGTGGTCGCGTACGACCGGGACGTGGTGCTCGCGCTCGACCGCGCGGGCCGCGACGCGGGGCGGCCGATCGAGGTCCACCTGAAGATCGAGACCGGCACCAACCGCCAGGGCCTCGGGCTCGCGGACGTCCGCGACCTGGCAGCGTGCGCGGCGTCGCTGCCGGGCGTGCGGGTCGCGGGGCTGTCCACGCACTTCGCGGACGTGGAGGACACGACCGACCACGCGTTCGCGAAGTCGCAGCTCGCGCGGTTCCGCGAGGCGGTGGAGGCGCTCGCGGCCGACGGCGTCGCGCTCGACCGTCGCAACCTCGCGAACTCGGCGGCGACGATCCTGTGGCCCGAGGCCCACATGGACGCGGTCCGGGTCGGGATCTCGGCCTACGGGATGTGGCCGTCCAAGGAGACGCGGGTGGCGGCCGCGCTGACGCAGCGGGACCGGCTGGTGCTGCGGCCGGCCATGACGTGGAAGACCGTGATCGCGCAGGTGAAGACCGTCCCGGCGGGCGAGTACGTCGGGTACGGCCGGACCTACCGGACCACGAGCGACACGCGGATCGCGGTGCTGCCGGTCGGCTACTACGACGGCTACGACCGCGGGGTCGCGGGCGCGCACGTGCTGATCGGCGGCCAACGCGCCCAGGTCCGGGGCCGTGTGTGCATGGACATGGTGATGGTCGACGTGACCGACGTGCCGGGCGCCCGGGCGGGCGACGAGGTCGTGCTGATGGGCGCTTCGGGCGACGAGACGATCACGGCCGAGCAGTTCGCCGGCTGGGCCGGCACGATCAACTACGAGGTCACGACGCGGATCGCGGAGTCCGTGCCCCGGAGGGAGGTGCCATGAGCGAACTGAATCTCGATCGCTCCATCGAGGCGATGGCGAGGGCGCGGAACGCGATCCCCGGCGGCGTCAACAGCCCGGTGCGCGCGCTGAAGGGCGTGGGCGGCGACCCGTTCTTCGTGGCAGGCGGCGAGGGCGCGTTCGTGTTCGACCTGGACGGGAACCGCTACGTGGACCTGATCCTGGCGTGGGGGCCGCTGATCCTGGGCCACCGGCACCCGGCCGTGGTCGAGGCCATCACGCGCGTGCTCGGGCGCGGCTTCTCGTTCGGCGCGCCGACGCTGGAGGAGGTCGAGCTGGCCGAGGGCGTCAAGCGGGCCCTTCCGAGCGTGGAGACGGTGCGCCTGGTCAACTCGGGGACCGAGGCGACCATGAGCGCGGTGCGTGCGGCGCGCGGGTTCACCGGGCGGCCGAAGGTCGTGAAGTTCGAGGGCTGCTACCACGGTCACGCGGACTTCCTGCTGGTCAAGGCGGGGTCCGGACTCGCGACGTTCGGCACGCCGGACAGCGCGGGCGTGCCGGCCGAGTTCGCGGCGCACACACTGACCCTTCCGTACAACGACCCGGACGCGTTGAATGCCGCCTTCGACGCGGCGGGCGGCGAGATCGCGGCGGTCATCGTGGAGCCGTTCGTCGGGAACATGGGCGTGGTCCTGCCCGCGCCAGGGTTCGTCGAGGCGCTCAGGACGGTGCCGCGGGCCCACGGCGCCCTTCTGATCGCCGACGAGGTGATGACCGGGTTCCGCGTGGCCTGGGGCGGCGCGCAGGAGCTGCTCGACCTCAAGCCCGACCTGACGTGCCTGGGCAAGGTGATCGGCGGCGGCCTGCCCGTCGGCGCGTACGGCGGTCGCGCGGACGTCATGTCGAAGGTGTCTCCGCTCGGGCCGGTCTACCAGGCTGGCACGATGTCCGGCAACCCGATCTCGGTCGCGGCCGGGATCGCGACGCTGTCGATCCTCGGGGAGTTCGACCCGTACCCGTGGCTCGAGGGCAAGGCCGCCCGGCTCTGCGGCGGGCTCGCGGCCGCGGCCCGGGACGCGGGCGTGACCGTGCAGGTCAACCGGATCGCCTCGATGTTCACGGTGTTCTTCACGGACGCGCCCGTCACGGACTGGCGGTCCGCCGACCGGTGCGATCGCAAGGCGTACGCGGCCTTCTTCCACGAGATGCGGCGCCGCGGCGTGTCACTGCCGCCCTCGCAGTTCGAGGCCGCGTTCCTGTCCACCGCGCACGGCGACGCGGAGGTGGACCTGGTGCTGGGCGCCGCCGCCGAGTCGTTCCGCGCGGTCGGGGCGGCGTTCCCGACTACCTGAGGTAGTAGATCAGCGCCCCCGCTCCGCGGGACCCGACCGGAGCGCTCCACCGATGCGCACGTAGCCGCCGCCCGCGAGCCTCCGCACGCGGCCCGCCACCTCCAGGGCGAGCAGCTCGGCCTGGACGCGGCCCGCCGGAAGCCCGGTCAGCGCGGTCAACTCGTCCGCCCCTAGCATGCCCTCGGACAGGGCCTCCAGCACGGGCGACGGCGGCCCGCCGGGCGGGCCGCCCCCGAGGCCGTCCGGATCGGAGACGGCCGGCCCGCCCCCGATCCAGGGCTGCGGCAGGCCCCACAGCCGGTGGCCGGGCGCGGGCCAGCGCGCCTCGGCCAGGCCCGACAGGGCGGGCACCGCGGCGAGGTCCGGGACGGCCGCCAGCGTGCGCGCCCGGCCGTCGCGGATCAGCGCGAGGCAGCCCGCGGACCGCTCGAACCAGACGTCCGCCGGGACCGCGAACACCGGCCGCCCGGTCCTGCGCCCCCACTCGGCCGTGATGAGCGCGCCGGAGATCGAGCCGGCCTGGACCACGACCACGGCGTCCGCGAGCGCGGCCACGATCCGGTTCCGCGGGGGGAAGTGGTGCCGGAGCGCGGGCATGGACGGCGGGTACTCCGAGACCAGGCACGACCCCGCCGCGGCGATGCGGTCGAACAGCCCGCGGTTCGACGACGGGTGGGGCTTCCCGAGCCCGCCCCCGAGCACGGCGACCGTGCGCCCGCCCGCGTCCAGGGCTGCCTCGTGCGCTATCGCGTCCACGCCGGTCGCGCCTCCGCTGACCACCACGGCCCCGGCCGCGGCCGCCGCTGCGGCGATCCGGCGCGCGAGGTCGGAGCCGTACTCGTCCGGGTGGCGGGTGCCCACGATCGCGACCGAAGGCGAGGCGGGGTCGGGGAGACCGCGGCAGAACAGCAGCCGGGGGGCGAACGCGCCGAGCCGGCCCGCCAGCGGCGCCCGGTCCGGGACCCAGTAGCGGGCGCCCAGCTCGCGCATTCGGTCCACGTCCGCCGCGAGACGATCGCGGGCCGGATCGGTTGCGGACGTGGACCGATCCACGTCCGCCGCGAGGCGAACGCGTGCCGGATCGATTGCGGACGTGGGCTGATCCACGTCCGCCGCGAGACGATCGCGGGCCTCGTCCGTCGCAGCCCCGGCCTCCGGGTGACCCGGCGATCGCCCGGCGGCCTCGTCCCCGAGCAGCCGTGCCGCCTCGATCCCGATCGCGCGAGCCGGCTCGTCGCCCGCGCGGAGCAGGGCGAGGTGGCGGGCGGTCGCCTCCTCGTCACCGGGATCTCGCAGGTCGGGCGGGGGCTCGAGGTGCAACTGCATGGGGTCACCTCCAGCACCGTTATCGGTCCGTCGCGGGAAATGTTCCGCGACCATGGGGCGGGGACGAGCGGGTACGGGCACGGGTACGGGTACGGGTACGGGCACGGACCGTTTGGCCAGGGCGCCGGCTTGACAGGCCCGCGCCGCCGGGGCGATAGTGCGCCCCGAACCCCGCACGAGGGACGGGCGACCGTGTGGCCCTACGTGATCGAGAGTCCCCTGAAGATCGGCACCTACGGCGTCATGATGGCCTGCGGGTTCATGACGGCCCTGTGGCTGCTGACTCGCGACCTGCGCCGACGCAACATCGATCCGAAGGTCGCGGAGACGACCGTCTTCCTCGGGATCATCGGCGGCGTGATCGGCGCGAAGCTCGCGTACATGTTCACGGAGGCGGAGACCGCGACCTTCAAGGACTTCTTCTCCGGCAGCGGCCTGACGTGGCACGGCGGGCTGATCCTCGCGGCGGCGCTCATCATCGGCTGGTACGCCTGGAAGAAGCTTCCGGTCCTCGTGATGGTCGACGCGACCGCGCCCATGCTCGCGAGCGGCTACGCCTTCGGCCGGATCGGCTGCCAGGAGTCCGGCGACGGCGACTACGGGCTTTCGTGCGGGAACCTCGTGGACCGGGCGAACTGCTGGCTACTCGGCCAGTACAACCCGATCGAGTTCTGCCGCATGGAGGGCATCCCGAGCTTCTGCATGTCGTACCCCCGCGGGATCGTGCCGACGGACGAGCTGGTGCACCCGACCCCGGTCTACGAGGCGCTCGACAACTTCGCGCTGTTCGGCGTGCTCTGGGCGGTCCGGAAGCGGATCCGGCACCCGGGCGTGCTGTTCGGCATGTACCTGATCGGGTCCGGGATCCTCCGCTTCGCGATCGAGTTCATCCGCCAGGACGAGGGCCGTCCGTACCGCTTCTGGGGCCTGCGCGACGCGCACCTCGTGGCACTCGGCCAGATCGTGCTCGGCATCGGCTTCTGGGCGTACGCGCTGATCCGCGGCGTCCCGAAGGGCCAGGAGTACGGCGTGCTGGCCGAGCCGGTCCCGGCCCTCGCCGCGGCGGCCGCCGCTTCCGACGCACCGGGCGCCCGGAAGAAGCGGAAGCGCTGAGTGCCGGCCCCGAGCGCCGCGTCCTCGAGCATCCCGACCGGCCCGCGGTCGTCGAGCGGCCGCTCCCGCGCCTCGCGAACACGCGCTAGAATGTCATCATGAGGGTGTACTTCGACCTCTGTGCGCTGAAGCGGCCGTTCGACCGTTTCAGTTCCGAGGCGGTGCGGATGGAGGCGCTCGCGATCGCTGCGCTCGTCGCGGCCGTTCAGACAGGAGGCGTGCGGCTCGTCGGCTCGGGCGTCCTCAGCGTGGAGAACCGCGCGAACCCGGACGCGGATCGCCGTGCAGCCGCGGACGAGGTCCTGCGCCTGGCGTCCGAGAACGTTTCGTTCGGACCCGAGGCCGAGACGCGGGCTCGGGCGCTCGCCGCCGCGGGGCTTTCACCGCCCGACGCGCTCCACGTGGCCGCAGCGGAATCGGCCCGCGTCGACCTGTTCGTGACCGCGGACCGGCGGCTGCTCCGGGCGTTGTCCCGGCCCGGGACCACGCGCCTGGCCGTCGCGGATCCGATCGAGGCGCTGTGCCGGGTGGAGGCGACCGGCGGCGTCCGGGAGGAGGAGCCATGAGGTCCGCCGCGAAGCTCCAGGCAGACGCCTGGGATGCAATCGTGAATGCCCTCGGTATGGCCGATGCGCTGCGATACCGGATCCTGTTCCAGCCCGGCAACGGGGACTACGCCCGCGAGAGGGACTCCCTGTTCGCGAGCCGCGACATCGAGGACTGGATCCGGGCCGTTCGCGCCGAGGAGGCGGCCGGGGGAGGGCGCGCCGGCCGGCCGTGATCGCTACGAGCTGGGCACCCCGCGGCGACGCTCCAGGAACGGCCCCAGCGAATCCGGCAGCCTCGGCGCGAGCAGCAGGGGGCCGCGTCCCGCTTCCGAGCCCGGCGGATCCGGCCCGACGGCCGCGTCGCCGTGTACGGCCCGGTAGCCGGCGGCGAACCCGATCACCTTCTTCACGTACGCGCCGGTGACCGGATAGGGGATCGCCTCGACGAACACGTCGGTCGGCAGGTCCTTCAGGCGCTTCCAGAACTTGCGGGCCGCGCCGGGACCGGCGTTGTAGGCCACGAGCACCAGGGGGAGGTGGCCCCGGAAGTGCCGGTCCAGCTCGGCCAGGAACGCGGTGCCGAGGAGGACGTTGCGGCCCGGGGCCCAGATCGCGCGGCCGAGCTTCGGGTCCTCGAGGATGCGGGAGGCGACGAGGCGGCCCGTCGCGGGCATCACCTGCATCAGGCCGATCGCCCCGGCCGGGGAGCGCGCGCTCGCGTCGAACGACGACTCGGCCCGCATCACGCCGTGCACGAGCGCGGGGTCCGCGCCGGTCGCCCCGGCGGCCTCGGCGACCGCGGTCTCGTACGGCTTCGGGTAGGCGGTCCCGAAGAGCGCGGCCGTCCGATCGTCCGGCAGCCCGCGCAGGTACTCGCGGGCGTACATCGCGACCCGCGGCGCCCGGGCCGAGGCCTGGGCCACGAGCGCGGCCAGCACCGCGAGCCCGGGCTCGTCCAGGAGCCCCTGGCGGGCGCGGGCCTTCAGCGCGTCGAGGCCCTCGGACCCGTACCCGAGACGCCACAGGGTCATCGCCCCCCGCGCGTCGGCGCACACCGGGAGCGAGAAGGGGCCGCGCCGGGTGTCGTCCGCCTGGCCGGCAGCGACGCCGGGACGGGCGGGCCGCTCCCCGCTCCACTCGAGCAGTCGCGAGGCCGCGAGCACGCCGTAGTACGAGTGGGGGTAGCCGCGCGCCACGCGCCGGACCTCGTCCACGGCCTCGCCGCGACGGTCGAGCCGGTCGAGCGCGACGGCCCGGAAGTAGCGCACCTTCTCGGCGAGACCGAACAGCACGCCCCGCCCCGAGTCCAGGCGCGCGGCGGCCTCGTCGAGCCGCGCGAGCGCCACGTCCGCCCGCCCCGCCATGAGCGCGACGAGCGCGATCTCCCAGCGCGCCCGCGCCTCGAGCCCGCTCTCCGGGTGCTCGGCCGCCACGCGATCCAGGGCCGCGGTCGCGCGGTCCCAGTCCGACAGCCGCATCAGGCTACGCGCCCGCCCGACCAGGGCCGGTGCGGCGAACGGGCCCTCCGGCTCGACCGCGATCGCCGCCTCCATCCGGGCGGAGGCCTCCCGATCGTCGCCCGAGGACGCGAGCGCCGAGCCGAGCGAGTGCAGCGCGAACGCCCTGACCTCCGGGGCCGACGCGGCGTCCGCGGCCTCCGCAAATGCCCGGGTCGCGGCGGCGAGGTCCTTGCGCACGACCTGGAGCCATGCGCCGCGGGCGGCCCCGGGCAGCCCCTTGTCCATCCGCGCGAGCGAGCGGTCCCTCCGCAGCCCGGCCAGGTCGCCGGGCACGGCCTGCACCAGCCGGCGGAGCACGCGCCGCGCCGGCGTGACGGGGGAGCCGGCCGCCGCCAGGGTCCTTGCCGCCGCGGTCGCGAGATCGGCGTCGGCCGCGAACAGGTACGCCGCGAGCGCCCGCGCCCTGGCCGCGGGGAGGTCCCCGGCGGCGGTCGCCGCCGCCGCGACCGCGAGCCGCGCCCGGCACGTGTCGCGCGGCGTCAGGTCGTCGCGGAACAGGTCCCGCAGGACCACGCGCGCGAGCGCGGCCCGGCCCTCGCGCACGAGCGCGTCCGCGAGCGCGAGGCGTGCCTCGATCCAGTCGGGCGAGGCGGGCGAGATCCCGGCGAAGGCCACGCGGGCGCCGGCCACGTCCCCGGTCGCGAGCCGGACGAGCCCCGCCCGGTAGAGGGCCTCGTCCGCGATCTCCGAGCGGGACGCGCGCTCGTACCAGGGGAGGGCGTCGAGCGGCCTCCCGGCCGACTCCAGCACCCGGCCGAGCGCGTAGCGGATACCCGCGGCAGGCGGGGCTCCCGGCACGGGGCCGGCGTCGAGCAGCGCCTCGAGCGCGCCCGCGGCCGCCTCGTACCGTCCGGCCCGGGCCGCGCTCATCGCGGCCGCGAAGGCGGGCGACGTCGCGGTCCAGGGCTGGAGCGCCACGGTCTCGCAGGCGGGCTCGTCCGCGGCCGCCGGGGTCGCGGCGAGGGCGAGCAGGGCGGCGACGGCGAGACCGGTCGAGCGCACGCAAGCTCCGTCGCGCCGGGACGGCGCGAGACCTGCCGCGGCGGGACGCCGCGGCTGCCGAGCCGAGCACCCTGCTTGGCGCAGGGGCGGGAAGGGTGTACTATAGCACGACTGGATTCTCAACGAATTCAGCAACTTGCGGAGCCTGCGTGGACTGGAGCCTCGCCGAAGCGGTCCGTTTCCTGACCGAGGAGCACCCCGCACTCGCGTTCCTGGTCCTGTTCGGCTCCGCGATCGTCGAGTACGTGTTCCCCCCCTTTCCAGGCGACACGGTCACGCTGGCCGGCGCCGTCCTGGTGACCGGCTACGGCTACCCGTTCGCCGCGGTGTTCGCCGCGGTCCTGGCCGGGGGGCTGGTCGGCGCCGCGGCCGACTACTGGGTCGGGGCGCGGCTGGCCCGGATCCGGCGGGCGCCCAGGGCGCACGCGGCCTTCGACCGGATCGCCGCGGCCTTCGCGCGCCACGGCGAGGCGTACGTCGTGGTCAACCGCTTCCTGCCCGGGGTGCGCGCGTTCATCTTCGTGGCCGCGGGCCTGGCGCGCATGCGGTTCTGGCGCGTCATGCTCTGGTCCGCGCTCAGCGGCGCGGCCTGGAACCTGCTCGTGATCCTCGTCGGCATGGCGGTCGGATCGAACCTGGAGACGATCGAGCGGCTGGCCCGGCAATACTCGGCCGGGGCCTGGATCGCGCTGGCCGGGGTCGCGATCGTGCTCGCGGTCCGGTGGTGGATTCGCCGGAGGCGTCGGGGCGGTCCGCCGGCGGACGCTTGATCGGGCGCCCGCGCGTGCTACCATGCCCCCGTCATCCCGAAGGAGGACCCGGATGCACAAGTTCCCGTCCGAGGAATGGGTGGCGCAGTACAAGGAGGCCATCAACGCCAACCCGGCCTACAAGGTCGGAGGGGCCAACTGGGACAAGGGCGTGGTGGCGCTGATCTGCAAGGCGAAGCCCGCGATCGGCCTCGCGGAGGACACCGGCATCTGGCTCGACCTCCACAAGGGCGTGTGCCGCGAGGCGAGGATGGTCACGGCCGCCGAGGCGTTGAAGGCGCCGTTCTGCATCACCGGCGAGTTCGAGCGCTGGAAGCAGGTCATCCGGAAGGAGCTGGACCCGATCAAGGGCATGCTCCAGGGCAAGCTCCGGCTGAAGGGCGACCTGCCGACCATCGTCCGGTTCGTGGACGCCAGCAAGGCGCTGGTCGAGTCCGCCGGGATGGTGCCGACACGTTTTCCTGACGAGTAATCCTTCCGCCCCCCGCGCGCCCGTCCCATTCGTACCGGGCGGCCGGCGCCGGAGTCAACGGCGCCGGCCGAGGGCGCGCGGGGGGCGGCTCCCTTGCCGGAGGTGCGCGATGAGGTACGGATCCGATCTCTCCTTCGTATTCTCGTCCCCGACCCGACTGGTGTTCGGCGCGGGCCAGGTCTCCGAGGCCGGGATGGAGGCCGAGCGGATCGGCATCACCCGCGCCCTGCTCGTGTCGGACCGCGTGCTCGCGGAGCGGACGGATCTGGTCGGGCGCGTGTCGAAGGCCCTGGGCAGCCGCCTCGCCGCGACGTTCGTGGACGTGCCGCCGGATTCGGGCGTGGACGCGGTCATGGCGGGCTACGCCGCGGCGCGCGAGGCCGGGGCGGACGGCGTCGTCTCGGTCGGCGGCGGGAGCGTCATCGACACGGCCAAGGGGATCGCGATCCTGGTCCGCGAGGGCGGACACCTGCGCGATTTCGAGGGGTTCCAGCTCCTGACGCGCAGGGCCGCGTCGCACGTCGTTGTGCCGACCACGGCGGGGACCGGGTCCGAGGTGACCTACGTCGCGGTGATCAAGGACCACCAGGCGAAGCGGAAGCTCCTGTTCGGCGACTACAACATCCTGCCGGACGTGGCGATCCTCGACCCCGAGATGACCCTTGCGCTTCCGGGCCCGCTGACCGCCGCGACCGGCATGGACGCGCTCTCGCACGCGCTCGAGGCGATGCACTCGCTCCAGCGGGAGCCGGTCGCGGACGCGCTGGCCCTGCACGCGATCCGGATCGTCCGCGAGGCGCTGCCCGCCTGCGTCTCGACGCCCGGCGACGTGGCCGCGCGCGGCCGGCAGCTCCTGGCCTCGACCATGGCCGGCGCCGCCTTCTCGAACGCGCAGGTCGGCCTGGTCCACGCGATGTCCCACACGGCCGGGGCCCACTTCGGTGTGCACCACGGCCTCGCGAACTCGATCTGCATGCCGCACGTGGTGAGGTTCAACGCGGAGGAGTGCGGCGAGGTGTATCGCGAGGTCGCGACCGCCTTCGGGGTGCCCGCGGACGGCGACGACGCGGCGGTCGCGGACCGGCTCGCGGGCGCGCTCGAGGCCTTCGCGCGCTCGCTCGGCCTGCCGACGCGGCTCGCGGACGTGAAGGTCCCGCGCGACGCCCTGCCCGCGCTGGCCGAGGCGACGCTGTTCGACGGCTCGCTGGTCTACAACGCGAAGCCGGTGTCGGACGCGGCCGGGATCCTCCCGGTCTGGGAGGCGGCCTGGGGGGCGTGACCATGGACTTCCACGTCACCCTCGACGACCCGCGCGACGAGGGCGGGCTCGCGGTCGTGCTGGCGGACCTCGTCCGCGGCAACCTCGACCGGCACCCGAAGCGCGCGGACCTGCTCCGCCGGATGCGCGGCGCGGTCTCGCTCGTCGCCGAGGACGGGGACGAGAGCACCCCGGCGACGCTCCTGTTCGACGGCGCGGGCGTCACGGTGCGGCCGGGGCTCGACCCGTCGGCCGCGGTCGAGGTCCGAAGCGGCTACGAGGGCATCATCGGGCTGTCCCTGGTCCCGGTCCGCCTCGGACTGCCCGTGCCGTGGACGCGGCCGACCCTCGACCTCGCGGCGGCCCTGCTGCGCGGCCGGGTCCGCGTCCGCGGGATGGCCACGAACCCCGGGCTGGTGCTGCGGCTGCTCGCGCTGTTCTCGGTGGCGTGATCGTCAGCCGAGCGCCCTGCCCATCTGATCCGCGGCCTCGCGCAGCGACGCGGCGCGTCCCGCCTCGACCTCGGCTCGAAGGTACGCGACCGCCCCCTGCAGGCACACGAGCGAGACCGACTCGGAGTGCGCGACGTCCCCGACGAGGTACATGCGGCGCGCGACCTTCAGGGCCTGGCGGACCAGCTCCTTGTCGGCGTCGGGGGCGTCCGGGGCCGCGGCCACGCGCGCCATCACCCGGTATGCCTCTACGAACGGGTCGAGCACGCCGGCGAAGAACGCGATCGACTCGCGCGCGTCCGGGGGCACGACCAGGGCGTCGCCCTCGCGCCGCACCAGCCGCTCGGCCTGGAAGTCCTCGACGGCGCGTTCGAACGAGCCGGGCTCGTCCGGCCGGCCGAAGATGAACTCGAGCTTCATCACGCGCGAGACGGCGTTCGCGGACGCGTGCAGCGCCTCGATCGGGACCGGCCCGGCCGCCTCGGCGCGGAGCAGGGCGTGCGCCACGATCGCCTCGCCGACGAAGAAGTGGATGATCCCGTTCTTGTAGTAGTCCAGGGCGGCCCGGGCGTTCTCGTCCACGGACACGATCCAGTCGTCCCCGGCCGCGCGCAGGCGGACCAGCTTCTCCTTGCGGAAGATCCGCAGGACGTCGTCGATCTCGCGCTGGAGCGCCCAGCCGAACTGCTCGGCGCCCTCGCCGTCCCGCTGGGGCACGAGGCCGCGGACCGGGCCCGCCGCCGGGAGCATGCCGAGGTTCCGGAGGGGGTCGGTGATGCGGTCGGACAGGACCCCGCCACGCGCAGCGATGTAGGACAGGATGAACCCGACGCGCTCGAGGAGGCGCTCGCGCTCGATCCCGCGCTTCGGGTGCGTGAGGAGCGCGAACGACACGAGGTGCGCCGGGGTCACGACCAGGCAGTCGTTGATCTGGTGCATCAGCACGTGCGCGAGCCGGCGGACGACCTCCTTCGACACGCCCTCCCCGGACTCGACCGGCAGGGCGACCCCCTGGGCGCGCAGGAACTCCAGCAGGCTGACCGGCTCGTCGAACTCCACGTAGACCTGGCCGTACCGCGACCCGAGCACCTTGGCGCTCCGCGCGAGCCCGGCGAAGCTCTCCTTCCGCTTCTCGCCGCCGGCCGTCTCGCTGGCGTACGCCTTCTCCTCGATCACGCGCTCGTAGGTGATGGCGGCCGGGACCAGCAGCGCGTCCGGCGCGGCCCCCGACGCCACCGCGTCCACGATCATCGAGAGCATCCCGTACTTCGGCGAGATGGCCTTGCCCGACCGGCTCCGCGTGCCCTCGATGAAGAACTCGATCCAGTACCCCTCCTTCAGGAGCTTGCGGACGTAGTGCCTCAGCACCGCGAGGTAGAGGGGGTTGCCCCTGCCCGACCGGCGGATGAAGAAGGCGCCGCAGTGCCGGAAGATCGGGCCCATCGGCCAGAACGACAGGTTGTCCCCTGCCGCGATGTGCGGAACGATGAGCCCGTGCGTGTAGAGGACGACCGAGTAGACGAGGTAGTCGATGTGGCTGCGGTGCGCCGGCACCAGGACGATCGGGCCGTTCCTGGCGGCCTCGCGGATCCGCGCGAGCCCGGCCGTGTCGACGCGGATGCCCTGGAACAGGCGGGCGAACACGAGGCCGCAGACGACCGCGAACCCCTCCAGCCAGCTGAACCGGAAGTCCGCGGCCATCCTGGTCAACGCGACCCGCGCCTTGGCGAGGTAGCTCTCCGGCGACGCGCCGTCCGCGACCGCGAGCGCCTTGACCTCCTCGACGAACGGCGGGGTCCTGACCAGCTCGTCCACGACGCGGCGACCGCCCTTGAGCACGGGCCCGCGGATCGCCTTGGACTCGAGCAGGAACTCGTTCATCATCGCGAACTTCAGCCGCGCCGCCAGGACCTCGGGGTCGGCCGTGTCCGGGTTCGCCGTGATGAACTCGCGCAGGTCCAGCGGGCGGCCGACCTGGGCGCGCGCCCGGCGGAAGTTGAACGCGAACGACATGAGCTTCCGCAGGCGGCCCGGGGCCTGGGGGTCCCCGAAGACCACGTCCAGGAAGGTCCGCCGGTAGGATTCCGGCTTCTGGTCCCAGACCACGAGCAGCGGCAGCAGGGTCAGCGGTCGCGCCAGGTCGCGCTGGATGGCCACGAGGTCCGCGAGCCACGCGAGGTGCTGGTCGTCGCCGAACTGGATCAGCGAGCGGCGGCGCTTGAGCGACAGGAAGCACGGCCTGCCCTCGGACAGCCCCTCCGCGAGCGTCTCCCGGTCCGGACGGGCCGGCGGACGGCGCCCGAACAGGCCTCGCCACCAGTGTCGCAGGGTCTGGCGCATCGGCCGGAACATGGTCAGATCGATGCCGTTCGCGAACGCGGCCAGCGGCAGCGCGTGCCGCACGAACGCGTAGTTGAAGTAGAGGTAGTCGAGCAGGCTCCGGACGTTCGTCACATAGACCGGGATGCCGTCCCGGGCCGCGGTCCGGATCGCCGTGACGTCGCGCTCCTCGAATTTCACCGCGCCGAAGAAGGTGCGGCCGAGCCAGCGCAGGATCGGGCCGGCCTCCACGAGCATCCCGGAGGTGCTCTCCGGCCGGCGGACGGGGACGGGGGAACGGACCCGGCCAGCGGGCGCCGCGCCCGACTCGCCCGCCCCGGAGCCCGCCGAACGGCCCGACATCGTTCCCGTCCCTCGCTCGCCCGGAGGTGCGCTCGCCATCCGGCCCGTCGCGGGCGCCGCCGCCCGACACGACGACGGCGCCCGTCCTTGCGATGCGGTGTCCAGTCTATCACGGGAGGCTGACGGAAGTCAACGACGTGGGGGCGCCGCTGGAACCAGCCCGTGCAGGTTGCCTCACCCGGCGAATCCTGATACTTGTACGCCCGTTGTCACGGCAGGGCCGTCCGGGATGCTGGGTTCCGTGCCGCGCGTGGTGCTCGTCGTCACCCTCATCACGGTGTCGCGGCTCGCCCTCATCGTCCCGGTGGTCGGGCTGCTCCTCGCCCGCACGGCGATGCCCCTGCTGTGGGCGCTCGTCGTCCTGAACCTGCTCGAGCTGACCGACATCGCGGACGGCCTGGTCGCGAGGCGCGACGGCACGGTGTCCGACCTCGGCAAGCTCCTCGACCCGCTGGTCGATTCCCTGACGCACTTCGCCCTGTTCGCGGCCTTCGTCGTGATGGGGCTGGTCCCGGTCTGGCTGCTCGTCGTGCTGTTCTTCCGCGACATGCTGGTCGCGTACATGCGGTCCCTCGCCGCCTCGCGCGGCATGGTGGTCATGGCGCGCTGGTCGGGCAAGACCAAGACCGCGTTCCAGGTGGCGGGCGGGCTCCTGGTCACGCTGGCGCTGGTCGCGGAGGCCGGCCGCACCGGCGCGCCGGAGGACCTCGCGGCCTGGTTCGGCCCGCCGCTTGCCGGCGTCCTCGCGGCGGTCGGATTCCTTGCAGCCTTGCGCCTGTGGGACCCGATCTTGCTGGTGATCGCGCTCGCCGGCGCCGCGCAGTGCGGCGTTCTCTACTGGGTCTGGGCCGCGCGTCCCGCAATCCCGGCCGGGGACGTGGCCTCCTGGGTGGCGTACGTCGTCGCCGCGGTCACGGTCCTGTCGCTTGCGGACTACGCGTGGGCCGTCCGGGAGCCGCTCATCGCTGCGTTCGAGCGGCGGGAGCGGTAGCGGGACGGAACGGCCCGCCGCGAACCCCGTGCGCCGCCCGTCCGTCACCTGCGCGCGGGCTCCCGGTAGGCCTCGACGCGGTCCCTGCCGAGGGTCTTCGCCGCGAGCAGCGCGACGTCGGCGTGCCGGATCAGCTCGTCGGCGTCCAGGCCGGCCCCGCTGCTCGACGCCACGCCGATCGAGACCGCGAGGTGCTCGCCGTCGCCGTCCGCGACGGGGAAGCGCAGCTGCCGGATGGTGGATCGCACCTTCTCGGCCACGTCCATGGCCGCATCGAGCGACGTGCCCGGCAGGGCCACGACGAACTCCTCGCCGCCGTAGCGGCCGACGAGGTCCACCTTGCGGACCTGGGACCTCACGGTCATCGCGATCGTCTTCAGGACCTCGTCGCCGACCGGGTGCCCGAAGGTGTCGTTGAAGCGCTTGAAGAAATCCACGTCCAGCATGAGC
>VGRB01000058.1 GCA_016875475.1 Deltaproteobacteria bacterium | reverse complement strand
GACCGGTGCCGTGCCCCTTCCCCCGCGCCGCGCCCTCCCGGAGCCCGTGATGTGGCTCTTCCCCATGGTGGCCCGTTGATTCCCTCTCCCGTACCCGTACCCGAGCCCGAGCCCTTGCCCGCCCGGTCCTCGGAGCCCATCCCCGTGCCCGTACCCGCCCTGGTCCTGGTCCTGGCCTTCGCCGCCTGTACCCCCTCCCCCCCCTCGCCCGCCGCGTCGTCGTCCCCCGACTCGCTGCTGCTCGGCGGCGAGACCTGCCGCACCGGGGCCGAGTGCGCGACCGGGAGCTGCTCGCTCGGGATGTGCGCGGGCTACCTGATGGGCTCGACCGAGCTGGCCCGCGAGGTCATGGCCCCCGCGGTCCGGGCGGTCGCCTCGGACCCGGCGGTCGCGGCCGGGCTGCTCGCGCTCGCGGGCGAGGTCCTGGCCGACGCCGACAACGACCGCTTCGTCCGGGCGCGCGCCGCGGACGCGCTCTCGCTGCTCCCGGCGGCGACCGCGGTCCCCCTGCTCGCGCCGTTCCTGGCGGACCCCGAGGAGCCGGTCCGGTTCTTCGCGGCCCGCGCGCTGCACCGCGCCGGGGACGCCCGCGGCACCGAGGCGCTGCGCGGGTTCCTGGATCACCCGTCGCGGGCGGTGAGGACGATGGCGGCGGAGGCCGTGCAGGGGGGGGCACGAGGGAGCCATCAGGGCGTGACCAGCAGGTAGAATACGTTGTCCCCGCCGGGGCCGATCCCCCGGGCAAAGCCCAGCCGGAACACGGGATTGAACGCGAGGAACAGGCTCGTGGACAGGGCCAGCTCGCCGCCGACGCCCATGCGCAGGTCGTCCCGACCGGGCCAGCCGTCGGACGCGGTGCCGCCGTCCGCGTACGCCACGACCCACAGCCGGCGCGCGGCCAGCGGGAGCGTGTCCAGGCCGCGGTGGACGTACCAGAGCGGGGCGCGGTACTCGACGTTCAGCAGGCCGTAGGTGTTGCCCGAGAGCACCCCTGGCCTGAACCCGCGCAGCCAGCGGCCCCCGATCGCCTCGTGGTTGACGATCGCCCAGAACACGTCCTGGGGGGGGAAGCCGCCGACCGGGAACCGGTCCTCGGTCCGGTCGAGGCCCCGGGACAGCGCGCCGGAGGCGAGCAGCGCCACGACGTGGCCCGAGGCCCACGGCATCCGCAGGTACTGGTGGAAGTGGGCGCCGACCGTCACCGCGTGCCCCTGGCCGCCTAGGGCCCAGTGGTGCGCGGTCAGGGAAGCGCCCGCCGAGAACCCCTCCTCGCGGCTGATCGACTGCGAGAACGACCGCGTCGAATCGTGGACCGCGACAACCGTGATCGCGGCGTCGCGCGTCTCCGGCGGCCCGGACGGCCGGCTCCCCGCGGGGTCGGTCGGCCGCGGCAGGTCGAGGCCGGTCGTCCACGACAGGGCATACGACAGGCTGACCGCGAACGAGCGGTCGCGGAGCGGGATCGGGAGGACGGCGGAGGGACTGACCGTCCACGCGCGGCCGGGCGCCGCCTCCATGCGGTCGTCCACGAACACCCACTCCCGGCTCGGCCAGGTGGCCAGCGACAGCCCGATCGACGGGAACGTCCCCTCGTACGAGTACCCGGCGACCGCGACCGGCTCGAAGGCCGTCACCCTCGTGTCGGCGCCGAGGGACCAGGAGTGGAGCCCCGCCGCGTCGAACCCGGACACCTGCGCGCCGAGGCGGGTGTCGTCGACCGTGGAGAAGCGGTACAGCGGCCGGATCGACCGGGGACGGACGGACGGCCAGGCGCGGTAGGGCCGGTCCCCCGGCGCGACCAGCGCGGCCGCGGCCTGGTCGGGACCCGCGTAGGCCTCGGTGGGCCGGCAGGCGTCGGCGCCGGGGTCCGCCCGGAGCCAGGATGCCGGGTCGTACGGCAGGACCGCCAGGTCGTACCCGCGCACCCCCCACGTCGAGAAGGCGATGGCGGTGCCGTCGGGACTCGCGGCCGGCCAGAAAGCACCTCCGAGGACGTTGGTCACCCTCCGGACCTCGCCGCTCGCGAGGTCCAGCGCGTGGACGTTGTACACGCCGCCGCGGTCGGTCGAGAACAGCACGAAGCGGCCGTCGGGCGTGGGCTCGGGGTCGCGGTCCAGGCAGCCGTCCTGCGTCAGCGGCCGGACCTCACCGGTCGCGGTGTCCGCGGTCCACAGGTCCCACCGGCCCCCGGCCGACGCCGAGAACACGATCGACGACGTTCCCGGCGCCGGGCGCGGGTCGCCGATCCCGGCGAAGCGGCCGGACGGCACGACGGTCGAGACGCGGCCGGTCGAGAGGTCCCGGGCGACGATCGAGACCCGGTCGTACTCGCTCGCGACGTGATACAGGAGGCCGCCCGGTCCGGCCGACACGTCCCGGGCGCGGGCCCGCTCGGTGACCCTCGTCTCGGTGCCGGCGGCGGGGTCGACGCGGAACACGTCCCCGTAGAGGTGGTAGATGCGCCACGGGTCGAGGTGCGTGGTCCAGATCGAGTCGCGGTCCGCGGACAGCTTCCCGCACCCGCCCTCGCAGTCGATGATGCGGCGTGGCGCCCCGCGCGCCTCGCCGTAGGCGGCGTCGATCTCGAAGACGCCCTCGCGCGACCGCGCGTCCGACCGGACGTAGTAGAGCCGCCGCGAGTCCGGCGAGAACCGCGCGTACCCGTTGAATTCCCCGTTCGTCGTCAGCCTGCGGCCGGCGACCTCGCCCTCGGTCCGGACCCGGTCCGCGACGCGGGCTGCGCGCTCGCGCTGCTCGGCCGCGAACTCCGCCCAGATCGCGAAGAAGTCCCGGCCGAAGTGCCGCCGCGCGAGGTGGTTCAAGGCGAACGGGATGACGCGCCGGCCGTAGTCCCGGATGAAGGCGGTGATCGCGGCCGCGCCGTGGCGGCGGTAGACGACGTCGAGCACGTACGACCCGTACAGGTAGGGCGCGGACCCGCGCGGCGGCTGGTTCGGCGTGACCGTGAGCCGGTCCGGCTCCAGGAGCACGTTCGCCAGCGCGGCCGACCGCAGGTACATGTCGAACAGCGACGACCCGACCCGCCCCCCCCGCGTCAGGCGGGACTCGACCACGGTCGCGAGGCCCTCGACGAACCACCCGTTGGTCGCGCCGTTCGGCAGCATGGTCTTGCCGAGCAGCCGGTTGATCGCGGCCGGCACGCCCCCGACCTGGTCCATGTGGATGACGTGCGTGTACTCGTGGTAGACCAGGACCCGCAGCCAGTCGTCGTACGAGGCCAGCTCCGACTCGGGCTCGGGGGGGAAGGCGAGGATCTCGATGCGGTCGTACGGGTGGACGGTCGCGAATCCGTTGGCCGCGTCGACGCGATCCGTTACGAGGACCTCCACGACCTGGGACGGGACGAGGCCGAACAGGTCGGAGCAGCGCGCGTACGCCTCCTCGGCGATGCCGGCGACGCGGCGCGCGACGTCCTCGCCCCCCTGGTAGTGGTGGACGCGGAAGTGCGGCGTCTCGATGGTGCGCCATCGGATCGCCGGGTTGGACCCCCCCAGTGCCGCGAGCGGGACGGCCCTGATCGCGAGGGAGAGAACGGCTGTCCGGGCGGCCCGCATGGCGCGGAAGAGTAGCACACCGCGCCGTGGCCGCCGGCCGCGCCGGGGAGCGCCGGAAAAAGAGGCGTGACTCTGTGCTAGACTCCGCGCCGGCTTTTTGTCCCGGAGGACGCACGTGAGGACGATGGGGATACTGGTGGCGGCGGTCGCGCTGCTGTCGATCGGCGCCGCGGGCTGCGGCAAGAGGAACTGCTCGAACCTGGTGAAGCAGGTGTGCGAGACCGCGCCCGGCACGCCGGCGTGCGACAGGGCCGCGCGCATGACCAGCGAGGACGAGTGCGCCGGCTTCCTCAAGGACGTGAAGCGGTACGTCGAGCTGACCAACACCAAGGTCACCACGCCCGGCGTCCAGCCGCCCGCGCCCCCGCCTCCCCCGGCACCGCCGCCCGCGGCCGCCCCGGAAGGGACCGCGCCCGCCCCGGCGGACGCGCCCGCGGCGCCCGCCCCCGCCGACGCGCCCGGCGCGCCTGCCGCGCCTGCCGCGCCTGCCGCCGCGCCCGCCCCGGCCGCCCCCGCGGCTCCGGCCCCCGCGCCGGCCCCGGCTCCGGCGCAGTGATGACCCCCTCCCGGGTCGCGGTCCTGCCCGTCCTCGCGCTCGTCGCGTGGACCGGGTGCAGCCGATGCGGCCCGGCCGAGACCGCCAACCGGCCCGCCCCGAAGGTCTTCGGCGTCGCGATCTGGGAGCCCGAGTCGATCGACCCCGGCCTAGCGGCCGAGGAGGCGGGCGTCACGATCTCCCGCGCGCTGTTCGAGGGCCTGCTGGCGCGCCCCGCCGGGAACGGGCCGATGCGGCCCGGGGTCGCGGAGTCGTGGGAATCGACGCCCGACGGCCTCCGGTGGACCTTCCGGCTGCGTGCGGACGCGCGCTGGTCGGACGGCAGGCCCGTCGTGGCGGGCGACTTCGCCTACGCGTGGCTTCGGGTGCTCGACCCCGCGACCGGGTCGCGGTCCGCGTCGCAGCTCTACTTCATGGACGGCGCGCAGGCGGTCCAGAAGGGCGCGGCAGGGGCGCGGCTCGGCGTGGAGACGCCCGACGACCGCACGTTGATCGTGCGGCTGCACGCGCCGGTGCCGTACTTCGAGTCCGTGGTCACCTACCCGGCGTGGTTCCCGGTCCGCAGGGACGTGGTCGAGGCGCACGGCGCGCGCTGGACCCGGCCCGAGAACATCGTGACGAACGGCCCGTTCCGGCTGGACTCGTTCCAGGCGGGGGTCGAGGCGCTGCTGGGCCGCAGCCCGACGTGGTGGAACGCCGGGTCGGTCCGCCTGGACGGCGCCGCGTTCCGGTTCGTCGCGAACGAGCGGACCGCGTACGAGTGGTTCCGGTCGGGCCGCGTTCACTGGCTGAAATCGACGCTCGCACGCGACCTGATCCCGGAGATGCGGCGCACGCGCCCGCCCGAGTTCCACACCGACCCGGTGCTCTGCACCTACTACGCGGCGATGCGGGTGACCGCGCCGCCGCTCGACGACGTGCGGCTGCGGCACGCGCTCGACCTGGCGGTGGACAAGGAGCGCCTGGTGCGCGAGGTCCTGATGGGGGGGCAGGCCGCCGCGACCGGGATCGTGCCGCCTGCGATTCTGGCGGCGACCGGCTACCGGCCCCCCGTCGGAAAGCGGTTCGACGCGGCCGCGGCGCGCGCGCTGCTGGCGGAGCACGTCCGGGAGCGGGGGCCGGTCCCGCCGCTCACCTACCTCTACAACACCGGCGAGGCC
The DNA here is from genome assembly GCA_016875475.1 of Deltaproteobacteria bacterium. Classification (GTDB taxonomy): domain Bacteria; phylum Myxococcota_A; class UBA9042; order DTJE01; family DTJE01; genus VGRB01. The sequence continues at coordinate 13,291 of VGRB01000058.1, read as the reverse complement.
CACCGGCTGATCGCGGAGTTCCTCCAGGCCGAGTGGAAGACCAACCTCGGGCTCGAGGTCGCGGTCCGGTCAACCGAGTGGAAGTCCCTGCTGGCGCGCGTGCGGACCGGCGACTACCCCCTCGCGCGCGCCTCGTGGTGCGCCGACTACGTGGACCCGGGCAACTTCCTGGAGGTGTTCGAGACCGGGAACCCCAACAACTACCCGGGCTTCTCGTCGCCGGTGCTGGACCGGGCAGTGGCCCGCGCGCGGGGCGCCGTGTCGTGGAACGGCCGCCTCCCGGCATACGCGGAGGCCGAGCAGGTCCTGATCGAGGGCGCGCCGATCGTGCCGCTGTACTTCTACACGCGCATCTACCTGCTGGACCCCGGCGTGACCGGGTTCGAGCCGAACATGCTGGACGTCCACCCCCTGGACCTGCTGGACTTCCGGGCGCCGTGACGCCGCGGCGCGCACGGGGGCCCCGGTCGTCACTACGGATCGGATGACCGGGACCGGGTCGCGACGACCGGGCGCTCCCTGCGATGCGGTTCGCGATGTGGGGCTCCGTCAGGCTCGGGTCGTCCGCGATCGGGGTCGGTGCCGGCATCGCAACGCCTCCGCTCGACCGGGGGGCCCGCGTCGGCGCCTTCGCCTTCGAGCCGTGTTCGACCCGCTCACAACCCATCCCGCGCGAACGCGAGCCTTGCGACCGTGTCGGACCCCGACGGCGTGAACGTGGTCCACGCGAGGCCGTCCTTCTGCCCGCCCTCGCCGGGTTCCGCCTTCGAGAGCGTCCGTCCGGCGTCCGCGGCCCAGACCGTGACCGGCCGGCCGGCCGGGGCGGAGATCGTGGCGGTCAACGTCCCCGTCGCGGGGTCCCACGATTCGGCCGAGACCTCGACCGCGCCGCCGAGCAGGTGCCGCGAGGTCGCGACGACCGCCGGCTCGGCTGGGGCGGGACGGACGACGAGGACCTGCGCGGTCCGGGGCTGGAGCGTGCGCTCGAGCCGCGCCCCCGCGTGCCACGTCCAGGCGTGATCCCACGCGTCGAAGACCAGGTGACGCGCCGCGGGATCGAGCCCGATCCGCGCGAGGTCCACGCCGATCGCGCGCGGCGCCTCCTCCTCCCACGCGCCGCCCACGTCGCGGTTGCGGCCCCAGTGGAACATCCCGATCACGTGCCACGCGCGGCCCTCGCGTTCGATCGGCAGGTCCCAGGTCTCCGCGTACTCGCGGTCGAACACGTCGAGCGGCCGGCCGGAGCGCGGGTGGACCGGCAGGAGCCGGCGGACCGCGTCGAGCCACTCCGGGTGCTCGTGCATCGCCAGGTAGCTCTCGCCGAGCTTGACGATCCCGCCGCACAGCGGGACGACCGACGCCCACGCGCGCGCCTCGGCGAACGTCAGGCCGTGGTCGGGACGGAAGTAGATCAGGTCGGGATGGTTCACCCAGAGGTTGTGGCCGAGGTACCACCGGCGCGAGACGGTCTTGTACGTGGCCTTGATGCCCTGGTCGCCGATGGCCTCGGGCTCGCCCCACCACGGCTCGTTGTCCAGCGTGATGCGGTTCGAGTCCGCCACCTCGAACGTGATGCCGGTGGCCGAGACCATCAGGTAGAACGTGTCGGGACCGATCGCCTCGCGGATGCGCAGGAGGGCGTTGCGGAAGGCCTCGGACGGCGTCTGCCCCGGGTCCGCGAGTCCGGTCGCGAACAGCGCGAAGTAGCTGAAGTCCATCTTGATCCAGCGGTATCCCCAGTCCTGCGTGACCTTGCGGAGCAGGCCGGCGATCCAGTCGAGCACCTCGGGCCGCGACAGGTCGGGGATGTGCGCGTCCTTCGGAACGAACGTGAGACCGAACGGCCCGACGTCCGCCCACCAGTCCGGGTGCGCCTTCGCGACGTCGCTGTCCCGGTCGATCTCGAACGGCGAGATCCAGATCCCCGGGATCATGCCCTGGTCCCGGATGTGGGCGGCGAGCCACTTCATGCCTTCGACCCCGTCGTGGTCGGGGAAGCGCTCCCGGTTCGTGCGCCAGTCGCCCTTGCGGTCCTGCCAGCCGTCGTCCACCAGGAAGTGCTTCATGCCCCACGGCAGGAAGTCCTCCTTCGCCCTGGCGAGGTTGGCCAGGATCAGGGCCTCGTCGATGTTGGTCCCGTACCCGCCCGACCCGCTGCCGCCGCCCCAGGAGTTCCAGCCGGTCGGGACGTCGGCGCGGACCTGCTTGCCGATCCGCTGCGCGTACCGCCGGGCGAACGCCTCCAGCCCGTCGTGCGCGGAGGCGGGGAGGAAGTCGAGGTAGAGCCGCTCCGACACGAGCGCCGCGCCGCCGGCGCCGTCCGCGATCGGGAGGCGCCCTGCGTCCATGTAGAACGAGATGCCGTCGAAGCGCGTGAAGCCCGCGCGCCCGGCCTCGGTCCGCGCGACGGCCGGGTCGAAGTCGAGCCCGAGCACGCCGACGCCGCGATCGGAGGACAGGAACCCCGCCACGAAGCCGCGGCGCGACGCGGGATCGTGGATCGCTACGTTCCAGTTGCTCGCGTAGCCGGGGGGGAAGAGCAGGGTGCCCCCCGACCCGACGGGCAGGACCTCTGCCACGAAGTCGAAGTAGACGTCGTGCCCGTTGTCGAGCACCCGGTGCGTGGCCGGGTCGGGGCCGACGAACAGGGCTCCGGCGGTGCGCGTGTCGGCGACCACGGGGGACAGGCGCACGACCCGGGTCGAGGCCGGCGGCACGGCGCCCCAGCGGGCTTCGACCGACGCGGTCAGCCACGTCGCGCCCTCGCGCAGATCGAACGTGGCGACGAGGGCAGGGCCGGCGCCCGCGGGCGCGCGCGTCACCACCATCGACCGCCCCTTCCCGAGCGCGTCCTCGACCGGACGCGACGTCCACGTGCTCGTGCCGGGGTCGGACGTCCCGTGCGTGACGTCCTCGTCGCCGGCCCGGATCACCGCGCGGGACTCCGCCCGGTCGAGGAGCGGGGCGCCGCCCGCGGTCGCGACGCGGAACGTCCCGGTCGCGAGGTCGATTTCGAGCCGGATCGCGGTGTTGGACAGCGTGACGACGTCCCCCTCGGCCGCGATCCTCACCTCGCCCGCGGCGCCGCCGCCGGCCTCGCCGCACGCCGCCAGGACCGCCACGCCGATCCGTGCCGCCCAGGCCCGCGTCGTCACGTCCACCTCCGCCGGGGAGGGTCGCCCGAGGTCCGCCTCGGCGTCAAGCGACTACTGCGATCGCGAGCTGGCCGACCTCGCGTTCCTGACGCCGAACCGGTACGACCCGAATCCCGATCGGCGCGCGCGCTGGACCGCGTCGATGCTCGCGGCGTGGGAGCACGAGAAGGGCGAGCGCAACCCGCTGAAGTCACTGGCCCTGGCGGCCGTCACGGAGGCGCCGCCGGGCGTGGACGCGGGCGTGCGCACGCTGGTCGAGTGCCCCGAGGACCTGCGGGACGTGCTCGTCGACAACGCCCACCGGAAGGACGCGGCGCGGGGCGGGTCGGACCGGTTCGGCGAGCCGCAGTTCGCGACCGTGCTGCCGTACGACGGGATCGCGGTGCAGCGCCGGGACCACAACCCCTGCCGCGTGGCGGGCGGCGGGGCTCCCGCGCAGCGGAAGGCGCCGGGGTTCTGGCTGCTGCCGTACCGGGGGTTGAGGTACCACGGGGCGATCTGCGGAGGGGAGGCGGGCGCGGCGCGCCGATCAGAAGTACCCCGACACCGTGGCCGGCGAAAGCGTGACCTCGAAGCACACGGCCATCGAGTCGGCCACGCCGTCGTTGTCCGTGTCGATGTCCATCTGGAGGAACATCGGGACGAAGTCGAGGTACTGGCAGAAAGCCGGCTGGTTCGGGCCGTCGCACTGGCCCTGGGCGCCGGACAGGGCCGCGTCCAGCGCGTCCTGCGACAGGAGCCCCCCGATGACGCCGGACGCGAGCGCGACGCCGGCGGCGCCGCCCGAGGTCACGGTCCCGGACATGCGGGCCCTGTCGAGCGCGAAGCTCATGGTGCCGCCGCCGAGGGGCATGACCAGGATGAAGAACCCCGGGCCCGCGGCGAGCGCCTTGGACTTGATCGTCGCGTTCTGGAAGCCGATCAGCGGCGTGCAGTTCCCGTCGTACGAGTCGGGATCCAGCAGCCACGTCCCGCCCGACGGACGGCCGCGGAGCCCGGAAAGCGGGAATGCGGGCGCGTTGACGAAGTCCTTGACCCCGTCGAAGTCGAACAGCATCGAGAGCGTGCCGGAATCGATGCCCTGCTGGATCAGTGCGTTGATGTCGAAGCCCATGCCGCCGAGCGACGCGAGCGAGGCGAGCCCGTTGTCCCCCTTTCCGTCGCCGGTGTAGTCGAAGCACCTCGCCTGGTACACCGCGGCGGTGCCCGGGATGCTCATGGTCGCGGTCGCCCCGATCGGGCCCCAGGACTGCGGCAGGCCGGTGCAGGTGCCGGGGTCGATGCACTGGCCCGCGGTGCACGTCTCGCCGGTCGGGCACGTGCCGCAGCCCCCGCCGCACCCGTCGCCGCCGCACTCGCGGTTCGCGCAGTCCGGCGTGCACCCGACGCACTGTCCGGCGGCGCTGCACGTCTTGCCGCCGGTGCAGGCACCGCACTGGCCGCCGCAGCCGTCGGGACCGCACTGCTTCCCGCCGCACGATGGGGTGCAGGGGGGCTTGCACTTGTCGTCGGCGCAGCCGTACGGGCAGGGCTCGATCGCGGACTCGACCTGGCCGCAGCCGTCGAACCAGCACCGCCCGAGGCTGCAGCACGCGGACATGACGTGCGGCGTGCAGACGCAGGCGCCCGCCGCCGTGCACGTCCGTCCGGGCTTGCACGTGCCGCACTGGCCGCCGCAGCCGTCCGGACCGCACTGTTTCCCGGAGCACGACGGCAGGCACTGCGTCTTGCACTTGTCGTCGGCGCAGCCGTACGGGCAGGGCTCGATCGCGGACTCGACCTGGCCGCAGCCGTCGAACCAGCACCGCCCGAGGCTGCAGCATGCGGACATGGCGTGCGGCGTGCAGACGCAGGCGCCCGCCTCGGTGCACGTCCTCCCGGGCTTGCAGGTGCCGCACTGGCCGCCGCACCCGTCCGGGCCGCACTGCCGGCCGTCGCACGCGGGCGTGCACGATCCGGGGTCGGGCGGCGCGATCGTGTCGGGCTGGGCGGTCTCGGTCGTGGCGGCGTCGGGCTGCGCGGTCTCCGGCGTCGCCGTGTCCGGCACCACCGGGGTGTCGGTCGGCGCCGCGTCCGGCTTCGTCGCGTCGGGCACCACGGCCGCGTCCGGCTCCGGGCCGTCGGGCGGGACGGCCGTGTCCGGTGCCACGCCCTCCGGGAGCGACGATTCGCCTTCGACGTCGCGGTCCTCGATATCGCCGTGGAGCGCGTCGCCGCCCGCCTCGGGCCCGAGGTCCTCATCGTCGTGCGGGAGTGCGTCTCCGGTCCTGAAGCCGGGGATGGCCTCGCCCTCGGGGCAGCCTGGCGAACCGCACAGCGCCGCGATCGCGATCACGAGAGGGAACCGCCTCATGGGGACCTCCGGCAGCGACGCTGGAATTGTGCGGGGATGGGCCCCCCGGGTCAAGTGGCGACGGACCGTAATCGTCGGGCCTCCTTGCCGTCGGGCGGCTCCCCCTGCGCGGCTTTGCCGCGCGGGGGCGCCCCCAGGGCCGGCTTGTTTCGTGGATCTGGCGCGCTGCGCGCCGTCCGATAGCGCTGCTATCGGCCGGTGCTCGCGTGCGCCGCCTTCGTTGCGGCCGCCCTGGGCCCCCTTTGCGGCCCGGGGGCCGCAAAGGGGATCCGCGAAACCGCTCGGCCATCCGCTCGCCCCCGGCTGCGTCGGACCGACGATCACGGGACCGAACCGGCTCGGGCTCGGGCCCGGGCTCGGGGACGGGGACGGGCGGGCTCGGGCTCGGGGACGGACCTCAGATCGCGGGGTTCTCCGGGATGGTCATCTCGTGGTTCTTGGCCAGCAGCTCCTCGGGCACCGGGCGCACGAGGTCGGTCCCGATCATCTGCTTGATGTAGTCCTTCACGACGTTGGTCCAGTACTCGCGGGTGATGTAGTACACGCGCGCGCCGCCCAGCTCGTGCTGGGTCTCGGGCCAGGGGTAGGACGGCTGGGCCATGCCGATGCCCCAGCGCTTGAAGCCGTTGTAGCTCTCGTACGTGGCCCAGAACTCCTCCTGGCCGAGGATCTCGAACGCATACTCGCACTTGGCGTAGTACATGGTCGCGCCGACCCGCCCGCCGCGCGCGAACGCCAGCGTGTGGAGGCTCATGTTGATCTCGTCGTTGACGAGGCGGCCGTTGCAGAAACCGACCAGCTCGCCGTCCACGAGGCCGACCATCTGGTAGGGGTCCTTCAGCCGCTTGCGGTACCAGCCCAGCACCTCGGCGTACACGCGCGCGCCCACGATGTCGTAGAAGTCGTGGTCCACGTCGAGGAGCTTGCGGGCGACCTCGAGCAGCTTCGGCGCCTCGTCGTGGCGCGCCGGGCGGATGACCATCTTGCGGCCGTCCTTCAGCTCCACGTAGCAGGGCTCGTACGGCGGCACGTTCATCGCGGGCGCCTGGAGCAGTGGCTCCAGTTCGCGGACGTCGAACGTGATCTGCTCCTGCGATACCTTCTCGGGGATCTCCAGCTTCATCGATGCCTCCTTTCCGTTTTCCGGTGCGTCCGCCCCGTCGGCGGACCCCGCCTTGTAGCACGGTTCCGGGGGGCGCGCCAGTTGCCGCCCGGGGGTTGCCGTGGCACAATCCGTTCCCGCCGTTTGGAACCGGAGGGTTCGCATGGACACGCTGTTCCGCACCGCGACGCTCTCGTGCCGGCTCGTCGGGCCGGAGGAGACCGCGCACGTCGAGACCGCCGCGCGCTTCGACATCGAGGCGTGGGGCACCAGGCTCGGCCAGGGCGCCGAGCGCTTCCGCGACCGCGCCATGAACGGGTTCCTGGTCGGCGCGTTCAAGGGGGACGAGCTGGTCGGGACTATCTCGGCGGTCCGCCGCGCCTGGGCGCCGATGCTCGAGGGGCGCGGCGACCCGGCCCACCCCTACGCGACCTGGGAGGGGATCTCGAGCGGCGGCCGTTTCACGGTCCACGAGGACGGTGACGCGCTGTATTGCGTGGCGGTGACGGCCAAGGGGACGGTCCGGCGGCCGCTGCCCGCGGTGGCGCCCGGCGACCACCCGGCGGTCGCGCTCGCGGGGGCGCTGGCGCGCGAGGACGACCTGCGCGACGAGGTCGTCCGCGTGCGCGCCGCGGCCCTGGCGCGGGCGACGGCCGAGGCGTGGGTCCCCCAGGACCCGGTGATGCGGTTCCACAACAAGCCGAAGGGCGGCGTGCTCGGCGGCGCCGTCATCGAGTTCCTGGTGCCCGACGGGCGGTGGGACGACACCGACGCCATGGGCTACAACGTGATCATGAGCTACCCGGAGATCGCGCCCGGCGCGTCCTTCCCCGACGCGATCGCCGAGGACCCGTCGCCCGGCGAGACCCTGATCCTGGGCGCGGCCGCGCTCGGCACGCGCCTCGGCGTGCGCCTCGTCGTCCCGTACAGCCGCCCCGGCGCGTTCCGCGCGTCGCTGATCAAGGCCCTGGTCGCGATCGGGACCGGCGGGCAGCCGCCCGAGGGGCCGTTCGGGGAGGCGGTGGCGCGGTTCGTGGCTGGGTAGAGGTCAGGCACGGGCGCGCGCCCGCCCTTCCGCGTGCAGGTCGGGGTTCAGCGATCCGGCCACGTCGCCGTGCTTCGTCAGCTTCGCCGCGGCCTTCCTCGCCATCAGCTCGGCGTGCGTCGCATCGTCCACGAACGCGACGATCCGCGCGATGCAGGACTCGCCCTCGACCAGCCGCCAGGGGAAGCACCCGATGACCGCGCGCCGGTTCAGCAGCAGGTCGATGTCCCCCCCCAGGCACTCCGCGTGGATGATGCCGCGGTCGAACATCTCGATGTGCATCAACTGGTACTTGTCGTCGCCGAAGAACTCCTCCAGCGGCATCCCGTGCTTCTCGCGGAAGTGCGCGTCAGCCTGCTTCGCCTGCCGCGGCATCCACTGCCGGATGATCGTGTTCATCGGGTGATCCGCGCTGCCGCAATCCACGCCGATCCAGCGCAGTTTCCGGCGCTTCGCCCACTCGGCGAACTCGCGGTCCGGCCCGGGATGCTTGACCATGTACCGAACCTCGTCCGCGGTCGGCTGATCCCACCCGTAGTGGTGGTAGCCCGTGTGGATGACGAGGATGTCGCCTTCCCGCACCTCGACCCGGTCCTCGACCATCCTCGACGTGTAGACGTCGTAGTCGCCCGCCGCGTCCGACAGGTCCACGACCACGCCATCGTGCATCAGGAAGTCGAGCGACAGGTCCGCGATGTCCTTGCCCGGCGTGTAGAAGTGGATCTCGCCGTCCAGGTGCGTCCCGACGTGGTTCGAGTGCGTCAGGATCTGCCCGTTCGCGCCGTTCGGCGCCAGCCGCTTGAAGTACTTCATCTGGAGCGGCTCGTACGTCGGCCACGCGGGCGTGCCGATGCCGATGGGGATGGAAAGATCGATCGGAAGCATGGTGTCCCTCCTCTTCACGACTCCACGAGCGACTCCGCCAGCGCGTCCAGTGCGGCGTGGAAGCACTCCCACGGCGGCCGCGTCAGCCCGGCGCCGACCTGTCCGACGCCCGGCTCGCGGTGCGCGATCCCGGTGTTGATCGTCGGGAGCAGGTGCAGCTCCTCGACCTTGCGGACGTCGATCCCGACCGGCGCGCCCGCGAACCCGAGCGCCGGGATCGCCCACTCGGTGTTCCGGCCCGCAGTGATGCGCGCCATCTCGCGCGTCGTGCTAAGCGCAAGCTCGGGCGACCCCCCCACGAACTGCACGATCGCGGGCGCAGCCGCCATGGAGAACGCGCCGATCCCGGCCGTCTCCGTGATCGCGGAGTCCCCGATGTCCGGGTTCGCGTCCGCCGGGCCGAAGCCCGGGAAGTACAGCCCCTCGACCGGCTGCGCGGGCCCCGTGAACCAGCGCCCGGGGAGCCCCGCCACGCGGATCCCGAAGTCCGTGCCGTTCCTCGCCATCACGGTCAGCAGCGAGGACCCCGCGACGCCGTCCGCGGCCGACAGCATGCACTTCGCCATGGGCATGGAGAGGTTCAGGAACGAGTGATCGTTCCCGCGCAGGAAGTCGAGCACCCGGGCGACCCGCTCCGCGTCGGGCACGGCCCGCACCAGGGCCGGGGCCAGCTCGCGGAACAGGAGCGAGGTCGCGGCGCGGTTCCGGTTGTGGCCCTCGTCGCCCATCTGGAGCGCCTGGGCCATCAGGAGCCGCAGGTCGATCGGGCCCCGCACCGCGAGCGCGGCGGCCAGCGCGGGCGCGAGGTCGTCCGCCATCCAGCGCAGGCGCGCGATCACCTCGTCCGAGCACGCGCCGTAGCGCAGGACCTTGCCGAGGCCCTCGTTCAGCGTGCAGAAGGCGCGCCGCCCCGGCGCCGCCGGATCCTCCACGACCCACACCGGCATCGACGGCGTCACGAGCCCGGCCATGGGGCCTACGGCCGCGTGGTGGTGGCACGGGTCGAACCGCACCCTGCCCGCGGCGGCGAGCCTCGCGGCCTCGTCCGGGGTCGCGGCCATGCCCTCGAGGATCATCCCGCCCATCACGGCGCCGCGGAGCGGTCCCGACATGCGGTCCCACCCAATCGGCGGCCCGGCGTGCAGGAACAGGTCCGGCTCCATCCCCGGCACCGCGTCCCGCGCGACTGCCACGCCGACCAGGCACGGACGGCTGGCGAGGATGCGGTCGAGCGCGTCGCGGTTCGCGGCGTCGATCCGCGGGCCGAGCGGCGGCGCGAACAGGCGCTGGAGGCGTCGCACCCGGCCCGGGTCGCCGCCCGCGGGGGGGAGGAAGGCCGCGCGGACCACCGGCACGCCGGCGGCCTCGATGCCGGCCACCACGTCGTCGAGCCCGAGGTGGACCACCGACGGCACGGCGCGAAGGAGCGAGCGGGCGGTCCTGTCGTCGTTCATCGCGCGCCTCCGATCAGCGCGGCCGCGAAACGGGCCGCCCGCGCCGCGGACACCTCGACCCGCACCCCCGCCGAAGCCAGGACCGAGGCCTGACGGGTCAGCCCCTGGGGGTCCGCGTCGGTGCCGCAGACCGAGCAGGCCACGGCCAGGGGACTCCCGCCCCGGGCCGCGCGCGCGTCCGCCACCGCCGCCGCGATCTCGGGAGCGGGGTCGAGGTGGGAGCCGTCGCCGAGCACGAGGTCGAGCAGCAGGACGCCGGCGCTTTCGTCCGCCCCCGCGGTCCGGATCAGGTCGCACCGCACCGCCTGGTCGATCATGGGGTGCGGCCGGCCGACCGTGTAGAAGTCGTCGCCCGTGTCCACGACGAGGTTCCCGTCCTCCTCGATCCGCGCGCCCGCGCGGAGGGGGCGGTCCGGCACGCGGCACCGGACGCCCGCGGCTTCGAGCACGAGTCGCGCCTCGGCGGCCAGCGACCCCCCCCCGAACAGGCCCACAAGTCGCCCGGGGCCCGGCAGGACCGGGGCGGCGGGGGAGGGCAGGGCCGGCGTGCGCGGCTCGGCGCCGGCCAGGGTGGCGGCGGTGTCGGCGGCCTCGTCCAGGCTCGATGCGTAGGTCACGCCGTCCACGACCCCCCTGCCGCGGTCGCCGAGGTAGCGGACCACCACGGGCTTCCCGAGGTCGCGCAGGACCGGGTGCAGGGCCGCCTCGACCTCCGCGTGGGGGTGCTTCGCGACGAGCGCGACCACGCGGGTCGACTCGTCCGCGGCGAGCAGCGAGAGGCCGAGCCGCGTCATCGCGCCGCCGACCTCACGCGACAGGTCCCGGCTTCCCGTGCCGATCGCGTGCGACACGCCCACGCCCGAGTGCGCGAGCAGGCACGACACCTCCTGCGTCCCGGTGCCCGAGGCGCCGACGATCCCGACCGGGCCCCGCGGCACGCGGTTCGCGAACCCGAAGCCGACCCCGGACAGGATCGCGGTCCCGCAATCCGGCCCCATCACGAGCAGTCCGGCCTCGGCGGCGCGGCGCTTCAACGCGACCTCGTCCGGAAGCGCGACGTTGTCGCTGAACAGGAACACGCTGCGTCCCGCGTCGAGCGCGCGGTGCGCCACGTACGCCGCGTACGCGCCGGGCACGGCCACGGTCACGCAGTTGGCGTCCGGCGCGGCCGCGAGCGCCTCGGCCAGCGCGGGCCGATCGCCTGCCCCCGCGCGGGCCGGGGCGTCGTCGCCGCCCTCGAACAGCCTGGCCAGCTCAGCGCCGGCCGCGTCGATCGCCGCCTCGTCGCGGCCCCGGATCGCCGCCACGAGGTCCATCGGCGTCGCCGCCTCGACCGCGGCGGGGGGGAACCCCGCGGCCGCCAGCATCGAGCGGTTCATCGGGGTTCCCATCAGGACCTCGGCCTGCTCGATCCCCGGGACCCGCTTCAGCTCCCGCCCGATCCGCATCAGGAACGCGGAGTCGCGGTACTCGTTGCGCCGGACGACGACCCGGTCCATCAGTTCCCTCCCTCGCGGGCGGCGAGCAGCGTCGCGAGCAGTCCGGCGAGCATGTCGTTCCCGGACCTCGCGCCGACCGCGACCACCGCGACGAAGGCGAGGCGGACGTCGCCGGCGTCCGCCTCGGGGTCGCCGAGCGCGCGCACCAGCCGGACGAGCGGCTCCGGAAACCGCCCTGCCGCGGCGTACCGGAGCATCGCGCGCCCGACCGGGGTCGTCGAGTCCGCGCCGGCGCCGAGGACGGCCAGGCCCAGGTACAGGAGCCGATCGCCCTCGACCGCGCCCGAGATCCAGTGCGCGGCGGCGAGCGCGCCGGTCAGCACGTCGTCGCCGGTCGGCGTGAGGCCGGGGCCGAGGCCGACGAGCCCCTTCACCGCAGCCTCCGGCTCCCCCGGGCGGTCCGCGCCGAACAGCCACGAGGCGAGCGAGCGCAGGCGGACGGCCGCCTCGGGGACGGCCGGTGAGGGCGTGACGAGGATCGCGAGGTGGCGTCGCAGGGCGGCGCAGTCGCGGGCCACGTCGTCGAGCGTCAGGTCCACCCCCGGGCCGGCCAGTCGCCAGGAGCGGTCCCCGACCCGGATCGAGCGCTGCCCGACCAGGACGGCCGTGCCCGGGGCGGGGGGGGCGTCCCACGGCACCTCGACCCCGTTCGCCACGAGCCCGCGGCCCGGCGCGAGCAGCGTGATCGCACCGTCGTCGTCCTCGGCCGGGCGCACCAGCGCGGCGTCGCGCCACGACGCCTCGACGCACCCCCGCCACGGCCGCGCAAGCGCGCGGTCGAACCTCGCGATGACGATCACTTCTCTACCGCCGACTTCGCCCTGATGGCCGCCAGCACCTTCTCCGCGGTGATCGGCATCTCCGTGATCCGGATGCCGCACGCGTCGTTGAGCGCGTTCGAGATCGCCGCGGCGGTCGGGATCATCGTGTGCTCGCCGATGCCCCGCGCGCCGAGCGGGCCGTCCGCCTGGGGGGTCTCGACGTAGTGGACCTCCATCCTCGCGGGCACGTCCTCGGTCGTGGGAATCTTGTAGTCCGTCAGCGAGGCGTTCCGCACGCGGCCGGTCGCGGGGTCGAGGACCAGCTCCTCCATGACGCCCGTGCCGAGCCCCTGGACGATCCCGCCGTAGGTCTGGCCCCGGATCAGGCCGGGGTTGACCACGCGGCCGACGTCGTAGCAGGCGACGACGCGGTCCACCGTGTACTGGCCGGTCGCGGTGTCGACGGTGATCTCCACCCCCTGCGTGCCGAAGGTCCACTTGGCCACGGGCTTCGGGCTCTGGCTGGTCTCGGGGTCGAGGAAGAGGAGGCCTTCCGGGACGTGCGAGGCCGCGGCCGCGACCGGGCCGCCGATGGTGTGGCCGTCCGGGTACTGGTAGCCCATGACGAGCGCGGTGAGGGGCAGCGAGCGGCCGGTGAGCGGGTCGCGCACGAGGCGGTTGCGGAGCTGGAGCCGGTCCGCCGGCACGCCGAGCACCTCGGACGCCATGCGGCAGAGCTGCCCGCGGAGGTCCGCGGCCGCCCGCAAGACCGCGTTGCCCGTGGCCCAGGTCTGGCGCGACGCGACCGTCTGCCAGTCGTACGGCGAGTAGTCGGTGTCGGGTTTCCCGCGGACGCGGACGTCGGTCACGGGGATGTCGAGCGCCTCGGCCGCGTACTGCGCCGCGACCGTCATCAGGCCCTGGCCGTAGTCGATGCCCGAGACGAGGATCTCGAGGGTCCCGTCCTCCGCGAACTTCAGCACGACCGCGGAGGCCGCGTTGTTCGGCATGGCCGGTGCCTTGACCGCGCACGCCCC
>VGRB01000057.1 GCA_016875475.1 Deltaproteobacteria bacterium | reverse complement strand
GCCGGGAACACGAACCGGTACTCCTTGTGGTCCATCAGCGAGTGCGTCACGAGGACGACCGCGGCGGTGGCGGCCCACGCCGGGCGCCGCAGCGCGCCGATCGCGGCGGCCGGGACCACGAGCAGCGCGCCGGCCCACCAGGCGCGCGCGACCACGCGCAGGTACGCGTCCCAATCCGCCACGCCGTACGCCTCGCTCCGGCCCTCCAGCACGTTCGCGCGGAAGTTGTTCCAGTAGGACGCGAAGGGCGCGCCCCAGGTCGCGAGGTCCAGGAGGCCCGCGACCGCGATCGGGGCCGCGGCGCCCGCGAGCAGCGCGACCCGTGCCCGGCCCGGCCACCGCCACGCGAGCCACGCGCCGCCTGCGAGCACGGCGGGCGCGAGGTGCACGCGCAGCGCGACCGCGAGCCCGAGGCACGCGCCGGCCCACGCGATCCGGCCTCGGGACGGGGACGCCCCCCCCTCCGCGTCCGCGATCAGCAGGCCCGCGACCAGCAGGTGCGCGGCCACGACCTCGGCCAGGGCCTTCGGGCCGAAGTACGCCAGCTCGAACCAGCAGGCTACCGCGACCGCGGCCGCGACCGCCTCCGCGACCCCGCCGCCCGACCGCCTGCGCGCGATCGCGAACGCCGCGATCACCGGCGCGAGCGCGAGGAGCGACAGCGCGGCCGCCACGCCGTCGAGGTAGCCGGACGACCCGGCGGACGTCCAGCCGGTCGCGGCGACCACGCCCGCGAGCGCCCCGGGCAGCAGCCAGGAGCGGAGCCCGTCGCGGAACTCCCACGGGACCACCCCGTTGCCATGGACCACCCGGTGCGCCTGCTCGACCGACTGGAAGACCTCGTCGGGCCAGACCATGTTCGGCACGACGCGGGCGGGCAGGAACCGCACGGCGAACGCGCACGCACAGACGGCGATCAGGGCGATCGCGGCGGGGGGGACGGTGCGGCCGCCGCTCATGATCCCCCCCGGGCGGCGCGGCGATACGAGCGATCCGCGCCGTGGCGCGGCGCGACACCGCGGATCGCTCGATAGAGCTGCCACGGCGGCGCGACGAGGGCGGGCTCGCAGGGGAAGTCCGGTGCGGTGCCGAGGACCGCGGGGCCGGGCCGCCGCACCAGGACGTGGTCGTAGAAGTGGCCGAATTCCTTGTGGCTGTAGAGCCTCGGGTTCCACTCGAACCGGACCGGCGTCGGGGGGACGCCCGCGTCCTCGCGGAAGCGGACGGGGAGGTTCCAGAACAGCCGCGGGAACGTGACCGCCGGAAGCCCCCCCGCGTCCGCCTGGGCGTACGCCGCGAAGTGGAGGTACGGCGCGGTCCGCATCACCTCGCCGTCCCGGTCGATCGCGAGCGACGCGACGCGGGCGCCCGCGGGGATCGCGGCCCGGACCGCGTCGAAGCCGCGCGCCTCCGCGTCGAACGCCCACAGGTGGAGCCAGGCGTTCGCCGCGGCGAAGACCGCGCACGCGACCGCCGCGATGCGGGCCGGCCGCCCGGCCTCCAGCACGGGAAGCACGAGCAGGAGGGCTAGCGCGGCATGGCGGAAGTGCACGAACTTGGCGGTCCCGGTGGCCTGCGGCAGGAGCGCGTAGAGCGCGAGGTTCGCGACCGCGAGCAGGACCAGCGCCCGGTCCGCGGGCGTCGCGGCGCGCCACCGGAAGCGGGCGGCGCCGAGCGCGATCCCCGCGGCGATGACCAGCAGCAGCGCGGCCTCGGTCGGGTCCCGGTACCCCCCCAGCACCTGCGCGGGGAAGTCGAGGACGCGGTCGAGGAGGGGAGGGTCGATCGGCTCGTCGTACCCCTGCGCCGCGCTCCCCGCGAACGCCCACGCCACGCCGGTCGCGACGGCGGGGACCCATACCGCCCAGCGCGACGCGAGCGCGCGCAGGCCGCCGCCGGCCGCCGCCTGCACCGCCAGGAACGCGACCGGGAGCGCGAGGCCGTACGGGTGCGTGAACGCGGCCGCGAGCGTCGCCGCGGCGCCTGCGACGCGCGCGCGGGCCGTCTGCGGGTCCGCGAGCGCCGCGGCGATGGCGAGCAGCCCGAAGCCGATCCCGAGCTTCAGGTTCACGAACCCGAAGAAGAACGCGCGGTCGTACGCCAGCGCGAGCGCGAGGAGTGCGGGCCACGCGGGGCGGCGAAGCGCCCGGAGCGCCGCGAACACCCCGAGCGGCGCCGCGATCACGGACAGGGATGCCACGGCCCGCATCGCGTCGCCGAGCGGCATCGCGAGGTGCAGCAGCGCGGCCAGGCCGTAGGGCAGCAGGTACGGGCTCGCCGCGAGGTCGCGCTCGTAGAAGGCCGAGAAGCCCCACGCGGGGTCGTCGAGGTGCAGCAGGATCGACAGGACCGCCTGGTGCTGCGGCAGGTCCGTCATGGGCAGGTAGCGGAAGACCAGGCAGGGCAGGGCGAGCACGACCGCGGCAGCCGCGAAGACCAGCGTTCCCGGAGAGATGCGGTCGCGCACGCAACAACCTGCGAGCCCCGGCTACTATATGCCCGTGCCGCGAGGCGCGGCAAACAGCGGGAACGTGCCGGTGGAGCGGATCGGACGCAGGGAGCTCGAGGGAATGGCCGCGGCGTGCGGGCTCGACGACGCGGCGGCGGCGCCCGCGCGGCCGGTGCCGGTGGACGCGGCGTCCTGGGACGCCCGGGTCGCCGGGTACCCGGCGGACCTCGGCTACCTCGCGCGAGGCGCGGCCAGGCGGCTCGACCCGGACCTCGTGCTCCCCGGCGTGCGGAGCATGGTCGTGGCCGCGGTCTCGTACGCCACGGCCGCGCCGGGCGCGGAGGCGCTCCCACCGGGGCACGTGTTCGTGTCGCGCCACGCGTGGTGCCTCGACTATCACCGGACCGTGGGCGAACGCATGGAGCGGCTGGCCGCGGCGATCGCGGGCGCGACCGGGGCGCGGACGCGGTGGTACGTGGACACCGGCCCGGTCCCGGAGAAGGCGTGGGCCGCGGCCGCGGGCCTCGGGTTCGTCGGCCGGAACGGGCTGCTGATCCACCCGCGCCTGGGCAGCTTCGCGTTCCTCGGCGCGGTCCTGACCGACGCCGAGGTCGAGGGACGCACCCCCGTGCCGGACGGGTGCGGGTCGTGCCGGGCGTGCGCGGACGCCTGCCCGGCCCGCGCGCTTCCGCGGCCGTACGAGCTGGACGCGTCGCGGTGCGCGGCCTTCCTGAACGCGGCGTGCCGGTCACCGGTGTCCGCGGACCTTCTCCCCGGCCTCGCGAGCAACCTGTACGGCTGCGACCTCTGCCAGGACGCCTGCCCCTGGAACCGGCGCGCGGACCGCCCGGCCCGCGAGGAGTTCCGGCCGCTTCCCGGGCTGCACCTGCCCGCGGTCGCGGACGTGCTGGCGCTCGGCGAGGAGGGCGTGCGCGCCCTGTTCGCCCCCACGGCCGGCCACCGGCGGGACCCCCGGCTGGTCCTGGACGTGGCGTCACGGCTCGCGGGTGGTGTATAGTGCGGCGCGGGTTCGAAGGGAGGCCCCAGGTGCGCGTCCCGCTGCTCGTCCTCGCAACGGCGCTCGCGGTCGCCGGCGCAGCATGCGGCTCGTCCGACGGGGGCTGCAACGACGACTTCGACTGCGACGGCACCCAGGTCTGCAACCTCTCGACCGGGGACTGCGAGCCCGCGCGGTGCGGCGCCGACTCGGACTGCATCGACCCCGGCCGCGCCTGCGTGGACAACGCCTGCCTGGACCGCGTGGCCGGGGGGAAGTGCCGCGACGACGCGGACTGCGTGAAGGGCGAGGGCTGCAACCTCGGCACGCTCGTCTGCGTCCCGTCCGCCTGAGCAAGGGAACCTCCATGCGCCGGCTCGCGGTCGTCTGTGTGCTCCTCGCGGCCTCGTGCTCGCCGGGGGGGGCGTTCGTGCTCGACGTGGCGCGCGACGCGTCGCCCGAGGCCGTCGCGGAAGCCGCGACCGACGAACCCGTCCCCGCCCCCGAGCCCGTACCCGACGCCGTCCCCGAGCCCGAGCCCGACACCGTTCCTGAACCCGTACCCGAACCCGAGCCCGAACCCGCTCCGGAAGCCCTGCCCGAGCACGCCCCCGACGTCCCGGCGCCGGACCTCCCGAAGGAACTCCCCTCACCCGCCTGCCGGCCGGACGACGACGGCATCGTGACCGCGTCCGAGATGGCCGTGGCGATCGGCGCGTCCGTGTCCTACACGGTCGCGATCGGCGACGCGGTGCCGATCGGGGACCTCGCCGGGACCGCGTGCGGCGACCTGCTCTGCTGGGACCTGTCCGCGCCGGCCCCGGGGGACGCGGTCGTGGTGGACACGGTCCGTCTCGCCTCGGACCTCTGGTTCGGCGACCGGTTCGGGCCGGGCGACTTCGTGGTGCCGCTCGACCCGGGCGACGGGACGGTCGGCGTCTATCGCAAGGCCGAGGCGGGGCTCCTGATGACCGGGATCGCGTCCGAGGCCGAGGGCGCGACGTGCCTGGTCTACGCCCCCCCCGTGCTGCTCCTCGCGCTCCCGATGAAGAAGTTCGACTCGTGGGAGACCGAGGCCGAGGCCGCCGGGGTCCACGACGGGGTCGAGTACCCGGCGGACTACGGGCTGATGGGCACGGTGCGCCTGTTCCACCGCTACTCGTTCCTGGTGAACGGCGACGGCCGCGTGACCGTGCCGGCGGGGACGTTCCGCGCGCTGCGCGTCCTGCTCGACCTCCGCATGGAGGCCCGCAACTCGCTCAACCCGGTGCCTGTTGCAACGCAGCATCGGAAGGTGTATGACTTCGTCGCGGACTGCGTCGGGCTCGTTGCCCGCGTGCGATCGCAAGATGCCGAGATGAAAACGTTCTTCTCGACGGCGACCGAGTACCGGCGCCTGGGGTTCTGATTGCTTGCTGCGCTGCGACATGGGGTCGCGTGGGTGGCGCTGGCGGCGCTGGCCGGAGCCATCGGCTGCTCCCCCGCGTTCCAGACGCAGCCCCTCCCGGCGTCGAAGGCGGACCGGAAGTTCGTCGAGGTCGGCGGGTTCCGCCTGCACTTCGACGTGGTCGGCGAGGGCGCGCCCGTCCTGTTCCTGCACGGGTTCTCGAGCTTCCTGCCGGTGTGGGACGACACCGCGAGGGCACTGGCCGCGGGCCGGAAGTCCATCCTCGTGGACCTGCCCGGGCACGGCCGGTCGGACCGGCGCGAGGCGGACTACACCCCCCGCGGCGTGGCCGCGACGATGCTCGGCTTCCTCGACGCGATCGGCGAGTCGCGCGTGTCCGTGGTCGCGCACTCCTGGGGGGCGTCGGTCGCGCTCGCGATGGCGCTTGCCGCGCCGGATCGCATCGACCGCATCGTGATCGCGGACGGGTGGATGTTCGCGGACCAGGCGAACACGTTCATGTCGTGGTCCCAGCGCGAGGGCGTGGGCGAGTTCCTGTGGGAGTGGTTCCACGACCAGCACGTGGAGCAGCGCTACGCGGCGGCGTTCCTGGACCCGGAGGCGCACCTCGACGACCGCGTGGTCGACGCGCTGCGCGGCGTGCTGGAGCGGCCCGGGTCGCTCGCGGCGGGGCTCGCGGCGATCCGCGGGCTGAAGGCCCTGCCCGAGCAGGAGAAGCGCTACGGCGAGATCGCGTCGCCGGCGCTGCTGATCTGGTGCCGCGAGGACCGGGTGTCGCTGCCGCACTTCGGCGAGGTGCTGTCGAACACGCTCCCTGACGCGACTTTCAGGGTGATCCCGCTCTGCAACCACATGCCCATGGTCGAGCAGCCCGCCGCGTTCGTGAACCTGCTGCGCGGCTTCCTGCCGGGGGGGGTGAAGGCGGTGGGGCGATGACGCACGACGGGATCCGCTCCGCCCTTCGGGTCACCGTGCTCGTCGCCGCGTTCGCGGCTACGAGCACGGTGATGGGTCAGAACACGACACCGGTCTTCCGCGACCCGCTCGGGCAGCTCACGGTGGCGGACCGCGAGGTGCCGGCGAAGCTGTACGGCTTCCAGTCGAAGTACTTCGACCTCTCCGGGTACCTGCGCTTCCGGGGCGACGTGTTCCACGACTTCGGCCTCGGCCACGGCGACGCGCCCGACGGCGAAGGGCGCGTGTGGCCGGCCGCGTCGTCGGCCGCCGCGGACGTGACGGTGCAGTCCGCGAACCTGCGGCTGAGGCTCAGGCCGGAGCTCCACTACGGCGACGAGGTCAGGGTGGTCGCCGAGATCGACTTCCTGGACAACGTGGTGATGGGCTCGACGCCGCGCGGGTTCCCGCGGGTGGTGCAGGCCCCGCTCGCGTCCGGGTCGTCGTCCCAGGAGCCGCCCGCGTCCGGGGTCAACTCCTGGGCCGACGGCGTGCGCGTGAAGAAGGCGTGGGGCGAGCTGGTGCTGCCGTTCGGGGCGCTCGTGGTCGGCCGCATGGGCAACGACTGGGGCCTCGGCATGGTCGCGAGCAGCGGCGAGGGGATCGACGACGACTGGGACGAGTCGGTCGACCGCGTCGGGTTCGTAACCTCGGTGTTCGACCACTTCGTCGGGGTTTCCTGGGACTTCAACGCGACCGGGCCGACGTCCGGGTCCGCCTCGAACCGGGGCGGGCAGGCGTTCAACCTGACCACGCGCGACGACGTGAACACGCTGTCGGTCGCGGTGCTGCGGATGCTGCCGCCCGAGGTGGTCCGGTCGAAGCTCCGCGCGGGCAAGGCCGTGTTCAACTACGGCGGCTGGTTCACCTGGCGGCGGCAGGCCGAGGACGTGCCCGGGTACTACCTGCTCGGGGCGGACGGCCTGGACCTCGACTGGGGCGACGGCGACTTCGTCAGGCGCGACCTCGACCTGTTCGGGGGCGACGTGTGGCTGCGCCTGAACTGGCGCGGGCTGCGGGTCGAGGCCGAGGCGGCCTACGTGCACGGCCGGGCGGGCGACGTCACCGCGACGCCGGGCGTGTCGCTCGGGGAGGTCACGTTCGACCAGTGGGGGCTCGTGGCGCAGGTCGAGTGGCAGCCCTGGCAGCGGATCCGGCTGACGTGCCGGGGAGAGACCGGCGTCGCGTCCGGCGATTCCGCGTGGGGCTTCGGGGCGTACGCTCCGCTGGACGGGACGGGGGGGGCAGGGCGGATCGAGGGGCCGCAGATCGCGCTGCCGGGCGATCGCAGCATCGACAACTTCCGGTTCAGCCCGAACTGCCACGTGGACCACATCCTGTGGCGGCGGATCGTCGGGACCTTCACCGACGGCGTCTATGCCAAGGGCAGGGTGCGGTGGCACCCGATCGACGAGATCCGGCTCGATTTCGCGGCGGTCTATTCGCGAACCCTGTTCGACGAGAGCGCGCCCGGGCTCGCGAAACCGCTCGGGGTGGAGTTGTCGTTCGACGGCACGTGGTTCCACCGGGGCGGGTTCGAGGCCACGGTCGCGTACGCCGTGCTGCTCCCGCTGGCCGGCTTCCGGAACGTCCATACAGGCGCGGACCCCACGCCCGCGCACCTCGCGGAGGCCCGCCTTGCGTTTCGTTTCTGATGCGGCCCCCTCCCCCCGCGCGCCCGTACGATTCGTCGCAGGCGGTCCGCGCCGGCATCACCGGCGCGGACCGAGGGCGCGCGGGGGCAGGGGCCTTGCCATCCTCCTCCTCGCCCTCGCTGCCCTCGCCGCCTGCGAGGCCCGCGACATCGTGATCCCGGGGGGGGACACGTCGCCCGTGCAGGATGCGACAGGCCCCGACCCGGGCTCCGACCCCACTGCGGCCGACGACGCGGCGCACGAGACGCCCCCCGGCGACGCGCCCGACCTGCCCAGGCCCGACCCGCTTACGCCCGACCCGCTCACGCCCGATTCGCACGAGATCCCGCTGCCGGACGCGGTGTCGCCGCCCGTGTGCCCGGCCAACAACGACGGCCGGATCGACGCCGCGGAGATGCCGGTCGCGATCGGCGCGGCCCCGGCGTTCGTGGCGAACGCGTACGGGACCGAGGTCGCGGTCGCGGTGGACCCGGTCGACGGCGCCTGGGACTTCACGGAAGGCCCCGAGGACGTCCGCACGCCCATGTCCGTGCTCGCGCCGGGCGGCTTCTGGTTCGCGGACCGCTTCCCGGGCGCGACGTTCGTGTCGCCGCTGTCCGCGCAGGACCCTTCGGTCGTGGCCGTCTACCTCGCGGACGGCACGGGGGTGCGGCTGATGGGCGTCGCCTCCGCGGAGGCGGACCCGCCGTCCGGCCGCACGCTGGTCGTGTATGACGTGCCCGTGCCCCTGTTCGAGTTCCCGCTCGAGGTCGGCCGGACCTACGGCGCCACGTCCTCGTTCAAGGACGCGCTGCTGTTCGGGATCCCGAACGCCGGCAAGGAGGAGTACGCGATCGCGGTCGATGCCGCCGGCACGCTCGTCCTGCCCGCGTTCACGCTCCACAACACGCTCAGGCTGCGGGTCGAGGTGTCGCAGCGGCTGGTCGTGGCGCCGCAGCCCGACCCCATCCGGTCGATCCAGTTCATCTTCGTCCACGAGTGCATCGGCGAGGTCGCGCGCATATCGAGCCCCGTCAACACGACCGACCCCCACTTCGCAACCGCTCGCGAGTTCCGCCGGCTGTCGTTCTGAGCGCGCCGCGCCGAGGCGCGGCGCGCTCAGCGGCCGCAAGGCGGCCGCGCAAGGGGGGTGGCCCGCGCCCCGCCACGCGGGGCGGCGGGCGGGGGGGCGAGCCGCGCCCCCCTCCGATCGATGCTCCTGGGGCCTGCCGGATCGGGAAGGTGGGGTACGCGTCTCGACGGGTGTCGTTCGGGACCGCCTGCCGTGCGCGCCGCGCCTCAGCGCGGATCGCTCGTTCTCAGCATCCCTTGACCCGGCCTGGCGCATCCCCGATAGTCGCACCCCGGGAGGCCGACGCATGCACCCGCTGCTGGACCTGGCCCGGAGGCGACCGGTCGTGTTCGACGGCGCCACCGGCACCGAGATCGCCGCGCGCGACGTGTCGCCGTCCGACTACGGCGACGCCGCGGGCGTTGCCGAAGTGCTGGCCGAGTCGCGGCCCGACGTGATCGCGGACGTGCACCGGGCGTACCTCGAGGCGGGCGCCGACGTGGTCGAGACGGTCTCGTTCGGCGCGACCGCGATCGTGCTCGCCGAGCACGGGATCGCGCACCGGGCGTTCGCGCTCAACCGGGCCGCGGCCTCGGTCGCGAGGCGCGTGGCGGACAGCTTCTCGACGCCGTCCCGTCCCCGCTTCGTCGCCGGGTCGGTCGGCCCGGGATCGCGCCTGCCCGCGCTCGGCCAGATCGCGTTCGCGGACATGCTGGCGGCGTACCGGGAGGCCGTCTCGGGCCTGCTGGCAGGCGGCGCGGACGCGATCGTCGTCGAGACCTGCCAGGACCCGCTCCAGGCCCGCGCGGCCTGCATCGCCGCGGCCGACGCGATGCGCGACGCGGGCGCGCGCGTCCCCGTGTTCTGCCAGATGACCTTCGAGCCGAACGGCGCGACCCTGCTCGGCACGGACCCGGCCGCCGCGGTCGCCGCGCTCGCGCACCTGCCCGGCGTCGAGGTCGTGGGCGCGAACTGCTCGACCGGCCCCGACGCGATGGCGGCCGTGCTCCGCGCGCTCGTCGCGGCCTCGCCGCTGCCGGTGTCGGTCCAGCCGAACGCCGGGATCCCCGAGCGAGTGGACGGGCGGGCCGTCTTCCCGCTCGGCCCCGAGGACTTCGGCCGGCAGGTCGCTGCGTTCGCGACCCGCGACGGCGCCTCGTTCGTCGGCGGCTGCTGCGGCACCACGCCCGCGCACGTCGCGGCGCTCGTGCGGTCGCTCGGGTCGAGTCCGGCGCGTGCGGTCCCCCCGGCGCGGCGCGCGCCGCCGTCGGCCGTCTCGTCGCTGTTCTCCGCGGCGCCGCTGGTCCAGGAGCCTCGTCCGCTGATCGTCGGCGAGCGCACGAACGCCAACGGAAGCAGGGAGTTCCGCGAGCGCGTCGCGGCCGGCGACCTCGAGGGCATGGTCGCGGTCGCGGCGGGCCAGGCCGCGGAAGGGGCGCACGTGCTCGACGTGTCGCTCGCCGTCCCGGGCCGGGACGAAGCGGCGGACGCGGTCGCGTTCCTCGGCCGCCTGCGCGGCGCGGTGGACCTGCCGCTTTGCTACGACTCCACGAACCCGGACGCGATCGAGGCGGCGCTCGAGGCGTGGCCGGGCCGAGCGGTCGTGAACTCGGTGAACCTCGAGGACGGCGGCGAGCGCCTGGATCGCGTCGCGGCCGTCGCGCGGCGTCACGGCGCAGCGATCGTGGCGCTGACCATCGACGAGTCCGGCATGGCCATGACCGCCGACGCCAAGGTCGCGGTCGCGCGCCGGCTGGTCTCGCTGCTGACGGAGCGGCACGGCTTCGCGCCCGGGGACGTGCTGGTGGACCCACTGACGTTCACGCTCGGGTCGGGCGACCCGGGCCTCCGCGGCGCGGGCCTCGCCACGATCGAGGCGGTCCGCCGGATCAAGGCCGATCTGCCCGGCGTACTGACGAGCCTCGGGGTCAGCAACGTGTCATACGGCCTGAAGCCCGCGGCGCGGCGCGTGCTGAACAGCGTGTTCCTGCACCACTGCCTCGCGGCCGGTCTCGACGCCGCGATCCTGAACGCGGGCAAGGTCGTGCCCCTCGCCGGGGTGCCCGCGCGCGTGCGGGGGCTCGCCGACGACGTGGTCCTGGCCCGCCACGACGGAGCGCTGGAGGCCTTCATCGCGGCGTTCGAGGACGCGTCCGCCGCCCCGGCCGCGCGCGCCCCGGCCGGTCCCCCCCCGCCCGCGGACGAGCGCCTGCGGCGCCGGGTGCTGCGAGGCGAGCGGGCCGGGCTGGAGGCGGACCTCCTGGAAGTCGTCGCGACGCGCACGCCGGTCGCGGTGGTCAACGAGGTGCTGCTCCCCGCCATGAAGGAGGTGGGTTCGGCGTTCGGCCGCGGCGACACGCAGCTCCCGTTCGTGCTGCGGTCGGCGGAGGTCGTGAAGGCGTCCGTGACCTGGCTCCGGCCCCGCATGGGGGGGGAACAGGCCGCGACGCGCGGGACGGTCCTGCTGGCGACGGTCGCGGGGGACGTGCACGACGTCGGCAAGAACCTCGTGGACGTGATCCTGTCGAACAACGGCTGGCGCGTCGTGAACCTCGGCGTGAAGCAGCCGGTCGACGCGGTGCTGGCCGCGGCCGAGCGCGAGCGGGTCGACGCGATCGGGCTGTCCGGGCTGCTCGTGCGCTCGACCGAGGTGATGCGGGACGACGTGATCGAGATGCGCCGCCGCGGGGTCCGCCTGCCGGTCCTGCTCGGCGGGGCCGCGCTGAACGCCCGCTTCGTCGACGAGATCGCGGCGGCCGCGGGCGGGAGCGTCATCTACTGCCGCGACGCCTTCGACGGCCTCGCCGCAATGGATCGCCTCGTGCCCCGGAGCGTTCCCGTCCCCGAACCCGTACCCGAGCCCGTACTCGAGCCCGTACCCGCCTCCCCCGTTCCCGTGCCCGCTGTTCCCCAAGCCCGCTCCCGCGAGCGGCTCTCTGCCCCCCCGTGCCCCCCCCCGTTCCTCGGCTCCCGCGTCGCGGACCTCCCCGCCGCCGAGGTCGCCGATCTCGTGGACCGCGTCTCGCTTTTCCGCGGCCAGTGGCGTTTCCGCAAGGGCAGGATGGACCGCGCGGCGTGGGAGGCGTTCGCGGCGGAGCGGCTCGAGCCGATCTTCCGGGACCGCGTCGCGCGCTGGTCGGAGGACGGCACGATCGCGCCGCGCGCCGCGTACGGCTTCTTCGAGGCCCGTGCCGACGGCCCGGCGCTGACGGTTCTCGACGGCGCCGGGGGGGAGGTCCGTCTCGACTTCCCGGAGACGGACGGCCGGTCGCACGCGGACGCGGTCGGCGGGCGCGGCGGCGGGGCAGGCGCGATCGGCGCGCTGGTGGCCACGGTCGGTCCCGGCGCGACGCGGCTCGCGCGCGAGCTGTTCGAGGTCGGCAGCTTCGAGGAGTACCTGTACCTGCACGGCATCGCGGTCGAGATGGCCGAGGCCGCGGCCGAGTGGCTCCACCGGCGGATGCGCGCCGAGTGGGGCCTGGACACGGCGAAGCGGCGGCGCGGTCGCCGCGTGTCGTTCGGCTACCCCGGGTGCCCGCCCATCGAGGCGCAGCCCGCGCTGCTGGCGCTGCTCGGCGCGGACCGGATCGGCGTCACCCTGACCGAGGGCCTCCAGATGGTCCCCGAGCAGAGCGTGTCGGCCATCGTCCTGCCGCTGTGACGGGAGGCCTGCGGTTGACCCTTCCCACCCAACCACCCGCTTTGCTATCATCCGCCCCGACTCTGACGGCGTGGCGCCTTGAACGGCCCGATCCCCGCATGGGGGCTGTACCGTCTCCTGAAGGCCCTCGAATCGCGCTCGGTGGCCGGGGTGCTCGATCTCCAGGTGGCGGGCGGCCATGTAGCGTTCCTGCTCGACGGGGGCACTCCCGTGGCGGCGCGCTCCACCCTGGCCGGGCTGTCGTTCGAGGGCTTCCTCGCGCACACGCGAGCCGCCGCTAACGGGCCGGTGACCACGGCGGCCGACCTCGCCGCGCGGGGCGCCTCCCGGGACGACGCCGCCCGGATGCAGCACGCCCACGCGCGCGCCGTGCTGTCCTCGCTGCTGCCGTCCCCGGTCTCCGGATGGTCGCTCGCGGCCGGGGCGAGCCCGGACTGGGCCGTGCCCGGCCAGGGCATCGACGTCACCGCCGAGCTGATGCGGGCCGCCGCCCAGTCCGCGGACCTCGACATGATGCGCTCCGTGCTGGCGCGCTACCGGAGAGGTGGCTGGATCACGCTCGCGGACGGCGCGGAGCCCCTCCTGTCCGCGGCCAAGTCGGTCGGCGACGCGAAGGTGCTGTACCTGCTGCGGCAGGGGCGGTCGCGCGAGGTCGGCGAGGGCGTGCTCGCCGACGACACCAACGTGCGGGTCCTGTTCGCGCTCGTGGTGGCTGGTGCGATCGCTCGCGACCCGTCCGGCGCGGTCTCCCAGGCGATCGCCAGGTCCGGGGCCCCGGCAGCCCCGCCGGACGACGAGTCCCCGGCCGCGCTCGAGCTGAGGGCCGGGGCCGCGGAGGTCGCGCGGGCGAACCTGTACGAGGTGCTCGGGGTGTCCGTTGACGCCCGCATCTCGCAGATCGAGTGCGCCCACAGGCGGGCCCTGCGTCGCTTCGCGCCGGGCAGGTTCGAGGGCGCGGGGCCGGATGCGCCGTCGATCCTGGATCAGGTCCGGGCCCGGATGGAGGAGGCCCGGATGACGCTGACCGACCGGGCGCTCCGGACGTCCTACAACCGCGCGGTCGGAGTCACGACGGCCGCGCTCGACGCGCGCATCGCCGAGATGTTCGAGGCCCGCGCCATCTACCAGACCGGCGTGGACCTCGTCCAGGCGCGGCGGTACGACGAGGCGCTCGCCCAGTTCGAGGCCGCCGCCACGCGCGACCCCGGGGAGCCGGAATACGAGGTCGCGATCGCGAAGATCCTGGTGGCGCGCCCCCCCGCGCCCGGCCAGATCGAGCGGGCGCGGTCGCTCGCGGAGCACGCGCTCGCAACGGAGCCGGAGCTGGTCGCGGCCATCCTGGCGCTCGCGTCCGTCTGCCGCGTCGAGCAGAAGCGCGAGGAGGCGGCCGAGCTGATCCGCCGGGCGCTCCGCATCGATCCGGACAACTCCGAGGCCGCCGCGGCGCGCGACCTGTTGCAGCCCGCGCTGAAGCCCAATAAGATGAGCTTCTTGAAGAAGCGCGACTCGGTGGTGGACCGGATCCGGGAGTCCGTCATGGACGGGATCCGGCGCATTCGCAAGAAGCCGGCGCCCTGATCCCGGCGCCGCCGGTCGCCCGTCCGATCGGGCGCAAGTGGCAACCACGAGGAGGAGGACCCATGACCGCATCCGCGTACGTGCTGATCGAGGGCGCTGCCGGCCGCATCCACCGGATCATGGAGGAGCTGAAGCGGATCCCGGAGGTGACCGCCTGCGATGCGGTGACCGGCCAGTTCGACATCATCGCGCGCATCGAGGCGGAGGACATCAACGCGCTCGGGCGCGTGAGCTACGCCAAGATCCAGATGATCGACGGCGTCCTGCGGACGATCACCTGCAACGTGATCAATCTGGGGTAGGGCTCGGCGGGCCGGGGCTCGGGCCCAGTGGCCTCGCCGTGGCAGCGCCGTGGCAGCGCCGTGGCAGCGCCGTGGCCTCGCCGTCCCGGCGCGGCAGGTCCCGCGGCGTCTCGCCGCGATTGCGGGTTCGGGCTCGGGTTCGGACTCGGGTTCGGGTACGGGCCCAGTGGCCTCGCCGTCCCGGCGCGGCAGGTCCCGCGGCGTCTCGCCGCGATTGCGGGCTCGGGTTCGGGTTCGGGCTCGGGTTCGGGTTCGGGCTCGGGTTCGGGCTCGGGTTCGGGTTCGGGCTCGGGTTCGGGTACGGGGGGAGGGGCGAGCCCCCTCCCGGAGGAGGGAACATGCCATTGAACCTCGATTCGGTCGGGAAGACCTTCGGGCCGTACACGGTGGAGTACGGCGATCGGGACGTGATCCTGTACGCGCTGTCCATCGGCGCTGGCTACGTACCGGAGGACCTCGGGTACGTGTTCGAGGGGGCGGACGGCTTCCGCACGTTCCCCACGTTCGCGGTCGTGCCGGGGACGCGCGCGCTGTTCGACGCGGTCGCGGTGCTCGACGCCGACCTGACGAAGCTGCTGCACGGCGAGCAGGCGGTCCGGTGGTTCGCGCCGATCCCGACGTCCGGCACGCTGCTGACGACGTGGCAGGTCGAGGGGGTCTACGACAAGGGCAAGGGCGCGCTCGCGGTCGTCAAGGGCACCAGCACCGACGCGGCCGGCAAGCCCCTGTTCGAGAACGTGTTCTCGCTGTTCATCCGCGGCGCCGGCGGGTTCGGCGGGTCGCGCGGCCCCGAGGTCGTCCGGGCCGAGCCCCCCGCGGACCGCGCGCCCGACTTCCGCGTCGAGCACCAGACCGCGCCGCGCCAGGCGCTGCTCTACCGGCTGAACGGCGATCGCAACCCCCTGCACGCGTCGCCCGAGTTCGCGGCCGCGTCCGGTTTCGAGCGGCCGATCCTCCACGGCCTGTGCTCGTTCGGCTTCGGCGTTCGCGCGTTCGTGGACGCCGCGCTCGGCCGCGACTGCTTGCGGCTGAGGGAGGTGTCCGCGCGGTTCGCCGGCGTCGTGTTCCCGGGTGACACCCTCGTCACCGAGGGCTGGCGGATCGCGCCCGACCGCATCGTGGCGCGCGTGACCACCGGGCGGGGCACCCCGGCGATCTCGAACTTCGAGGCTGGATTCGTCGCGTAGCCCCGCGCGCTACGCGCTCGGTGCCGCGGCACGAACGGCGCCCGCCCCCTCCGCTCGCTCGGGGCGCTGCGGCCGGGGGCGTACCGTGGTTCGCTGCGGCGCCACGTGAACACCGTGCTCAGCCTTGACCCCGCGTCGTCTTTCGTGGGACATTCCGCGCCGGGTTGCGGCGGCACGTGGCGCGTTCGGCGTGACGCGCGACGCGTGACGCGCGACGCGTGACGCGCGCCGCGGCCGGGAGGGTGGCGTGTTCCTCGCCCGAGTGGTCGGCTTCGTCTGGTCGTCGGTGAAGTGGGAGGGGCTCGGCGGGCTGCGGCTGCTGCTCGTCCGGCCCTACCACCTCGACGACCTCGTGGCGGCCGGCGGCGATCCGGGGCTGCGGGCCGGGCTCCACGACGGAGTCGTCGCGGCGGACGTGCTCGGCGCGGGCCCCGGCGAGGACGTGATCGTCGCATACGGCCACGCGGCGCGCGTGGGCATCGAGCCGGACCTGGCCGAAGGCGAGCCCCCGCACGCGCCGATCGACGCGGCCGTGGTCGCGATCGTGGACCGTTACCAGGTCGCGCCGGACGTCTGAGCGTGGCGGTTGGCGTGGGCAACGCGGAGCAGTGAGCGAGGCGCGGGAGCGAAGGCGGGCGCGGAAGCGCGCCGGCGCGGCACGGGCCGGTTGGCGCGGGCAGCGCGTGGCGGTGGGCGCGGGCAGCGCGTGGCGGTTGGCGTGGGCAACGCGGAGCAGTGAGCGTGGGCAAGCGGATCATCACCGAGGCGGACGTAGAGCGTCTCGCGAAGGACGGCGTGGTCGAGGTGGTGCGCGGGATGGTGGTGACGCCGCTCGCGCGGGACCACGCGTCGCGCAAGGGGATCCGGCTGGTCTATGGCGGCGGCTCGGTGCCGTCGGCCGAGGACATCCCGCGCGACCCGGTGACGGGCCGCAAAGGGCCGGACGCCCGGGGGCCGGACGCCCGGGGGCCGGACGGCAAGGCGGCGGAGGACGGTCTTCGCCTGACCGTGGCAGAGGAGGTCGCCCGCGCGATCGCCGAGGCGGCCGACACGCACGCGGCGGCGGCCATCCCGTCGTATTCGCCGCTCGCGGAGGCGGGCGTTGCGGGCAGCCTCGCCGAGGCCGCTGCCGGCGAGCCCGCGCGCGCGCTCGTCGTGGCGACCGGCGTGAACCACCCGGGCGTGGCCGCCGCGCTCACCTCGTCCATCAGCGAGTGCGGCGCGGACATCCAGGACATCAGCCAGACGCTCGTCGCCGAGTTCTTCAGCATGATCTTCGTGGTCAGCCTGTCGTCGCTCGGGGGCGGACTGACGTTCCGCGACTTCAAGGAGCGCGTCGAGGCGGCGGGCCGCGGCGCCGGTGCCGAGGTCGTCGTGTTCCACGAGCAGATCCTGAACGCCATGCACCGCGTCTAGCTCCCGTGCCGGCCCGCGACGGGCCGCAGCGAGGGGCCGGGACGGCGGACCGCGGAGGGGCGCCGTGCTCTACAGCCCGAACGAGGTCAGGGAGACCATCCGGATGGTCGAGGGCGAGCACCTCGACATCCGCACGGTCACGATGGGCATCTGCATGCTCGGATGCCCTGCAAAAGACCCGGAAACCGTTGCGAAATACGTCTTCGAGCGCGTGGTGTCGCTCGCGCGCGACCTGAAGTCGGCCGCGGCCGAGGTCGAGCAGACCTACGGCGTCCCGATCGTGAACAAGCGCGTGTCGGTCACGCCGATGTCGCTCGTGCTCGAGGGCGCGCCGCCGGAGTCGTACATCGCCGCGGCGGAGTCGATGGAGCGCGCCGCGGTCGAGGTCGGGATCGACTACATCGCGGGCTACTCGGCGCTCGTCCACAAGGGCGCGACCCCGGGGGACGCGACCCTGATGCGGTTGTTGCCGCGCGTGCTCGGCGGCACCACCCGCGTGTGCGCGTCGCTCAACCTCGCGTCGTCGCGGGCCGGCATCAACATGGAGGCGGTCGCGCTGATGGGCCGCGTCATCCTGGACGTGGCCGAGGCGAAGGAGCACGGCGCCGGGTGCGCGCGCCTGGTCGTGTTCGCGAACGCGCCCGAGGACAACCCGTTCATCGCGGGCGCCATGCACGGCGTGGGCGAGCCCGAGGTCGTGGTGAACGTGGGCGTGTCCGGCCCGGGCGTGGTCCTGGCCGCGCTCGAGCGCCAGCGCCGGCTCGAGCCGCGCGTGGATTTCACGTCGATCGCGGAGACGGTCAAGCGGATGGCGTTCAAGATCACCCGGGCCGGCGAGCTGATCGGCCGCGAGGTCGTCGCGCGCCTCGGGCCGCCGTCGCGGTTCGGCGTGGTCGACCTGTCGCTCGCGCCGACCCCGGCCAGGGGGGACTCGGTCGCGAACATCATCGAGGCGATGGGCATCGAGCGCGCGGGAGCGCACGGCACCACGGCCGCGCTCTACCTGCTGACCGACGCGGTGAAGAAGGGCGGCGTGATGGCGTCCTCGTCGGTCGGCGGGCTGTCCGGCGCGTTCGTCCCGGTCAGCGAGGACGCGGGCATGGTCGACGCGACGCGCCTCGGCGCGATGACACTCGACAAGCTCGAGGCGATGACCAGCATCTGCTCGGTCGGCCTGGACATGGTCGCGGTCCCGGGCGACACCCCCGCCGAGACGATCGCGGCGATCATCGCGGACGAGATGGCGATCGGCGTCGCGAACCACAAGACCACCGCGGTCCGCATCATCCCCGTGCCCGGCGCGAAGGCGGGCGACACCGTGGACCTCGGCGGCCTGCTCGGCGAGCTGATCGTGATGGACGTCAAGCGCTTCGACGTGTCGTCCTTCGTCCGGCTCGGCGGCCGGATCCCGGCGCCGATCACCGGGTTGCGGAACTGACCTTCGGATCCGCGGTTCCGCCATTTCGTGTTCCGCCCTTCCGTGTCAGCCCTTCCGTGTCGAGCATTCCGCGCTGTCGCCCGGCCCGCCCGGCAGGCGGTCACGAACGACAGCGGTCGAGACGCGTCCCCCACCATCCCGACCCGGCAGGCCCCAGGGGCATCGATCGGAGGGGGGCGCGGCTCGCCCCCCTGCCCGCCGCCCCGCGATGCGGGGCGCGGGCCACCCCCCTTGCGCGGCCGCCTTGCGGCCGCCGAGCGCGCCGCGCCACGGCGCGGCAGGCGGTCCCGAACGAGACCCGTCGAGACGCGTACCCCACCTTCCCGACCCGGCAGGCCCCAGGGGCATCGATCGGAGGGGGGCGCGGCTCGCCCCCCTGCCCGCCGCCCCGCGTTGCGGGGCGCGGGCCACCCCCCTTGCGCGGCCGCCTTGCGGCCGCCGAGCGCGCCGCGCCACGGCGCGGCAGGCGGTCCCGAACGAGACCCGTCGAGACGCGTACCCCACCTTCCCGACCCGGCAGG
>VGRB01000056.1 GCA_016875475.1 Deltaproteobacteria bacterium | reverse complement strand
TTTTTCCTTGACCCCTGCCGTCCTGGAAGCGGATACTCGCCTCGAAGGCGTCGAGGCATTCCTGCGATGGGAGGCGGGATCGGGGGCGGGATCGGGGGCGGGATCGGGCTCGGGCTTGAGCTCGGGACGTGGACGGGACGGGTTCCGGGGAGGTAGCGGATGGCGGACGACCGTTCGAGGGGAGGGGACCGGGATCGCTTCCGGCCCGACATGTCGAGTTTCGGGGCGCGGCGCGCCTCATCGGGTTCCGGCGACCCGGGAGGCGCTCCTCCGGCGCACCCCGGACCCACGCCCGCGGCGCGGGCGGTCGCGAGGCGCCGGGCAATGGTCGCGCTCGCGGCGTCGATGGCCGCGGTCCTCGCGGCAGGGGGCGGCGCCGCGGCGCTCTTCCTCGCGCACGCCGTCGACGACGCCGGGCTCACGGCCCCGCAGTCCACGCCGGCCCCGCAGGCCACGTCGGCCCCGCGGCCCGCCCCGTCCGGGCCGTCGCTCCCCACCCCGCCGGAGCGGCCTGCGGAGCCCGAGGCGCCGGCGACGGGAGGGGCCGCGGCCAGTCCGGCCGGGCCGGCAGCGGCGCCCGCTGCGGCCCCGGCCAGGCGGCCGATCGCGGGAACCGTGGTGCAGCCCGGAGCCGCGCCGGCGGCAGCGGCAGGCGCGGGGCTGGCGCAACCCGACAACGCCGAGCGCGCAAGACCCGGCAGCCTGCCCGCCGCCGCGATCCGGCGCGTCGTCGAGGCCGGCACCGCGGGGCTCCGGCGTTGCCGGGAGGCCGGCCCGGGCGGGGATCCCGCGCCCTCGGGGCGAGTCACGATCCGCGTCACGATCGCGGGGACCGGCGCGGTGAGCGCGGCGACCGTGGTCGCCGACACGCTTCCCGATCCGGCCGTGGCCGAGTGCATGGCGGCTCGGGTCCGGACCTGGCGGTTCCCGGCGCCCGAAGGCGGCGGCGAGGTGACGTTCACCTGGCCGTTCGTCGTGCGGTAGGGTCGGCCTCGGCCACCTTGCTTTTCGGCGTCACCGGATACAATCCTCCGGTCGAACGGAGGAGGATCGGATGGACACCCCGGGACGCAGGCCAGCCGAATCCGACGCGATCATGTCCGAGCTGATGATGCCGAACCACGCGAACAGCCTGGGGAACATCTTCGGCGGCGTGGTCCTGTCGCTGGTCGATCGGGTCGGTGCGGTCGCGGCGATGCGGCACGCGCGGCGGCAGTGCGTGACCGTGTCCGTGGACAAGGTGGACTTCGCCCAGCCGGTCCACGTGGGCGAGCTGATCACGGCGTACGCGCGCGTGAACTGGGCCGGACGCACCTCGATGGAGGTGGGCGTGAAGGTGTGCGCCGAGGACGTCGTCACCGGGCGGCGGCACGAGACCAACTCGTGCTACGTGACGTACGTCGCGATCGACGCGGACGGCCGCCCCGTGGCGGTCCCGCCGGTCGCGCCGGACGGCCCGGACGACGAGCGCCGCTTCCGCGAGGCCGCGGAGCGGAGGGCGGCCCGCACACGCCCGCGGAAGCCGCGCGACCCGGACCCGCCGGACGGGGCCGACACCGACGAAGGCCGCTGATTGGAGGAGCCCATGGAAACCGAATCCATGGTCCGGTTGAAGGGCGTGGTCAAGGAGTACCCGCTCGGCAAGCTCAAGGTCCGGGCGCTCGACGGCGTGGACCTGTGCATCCGCAAGGGCGAGTTCACGGTCGTCGCGGGCCCGTCCGGCAGCGGCAAGACCACGCTCCTGAACATGGTGGGGTGCGTCGACGTGCCGACGGCCGGCGAGGTGCTCGTCGCGGGCAAGGAGACGTCGAAGCTCGACGACCGCGGCCGGACGCTGCTGCGGCTCGAGCGGCTCGGGTTCATCTTCCAGACGTTCAACCTGATCCCGGTGCTGACCGCGGCGCAGAACGTGGAGTTCCCGCTGCTGCTCCAGCGCAGGCTCGGGCGGCGGCGGCGGCGCGAGCGCGTCCGCGAGATGCTGGCGCTGGTCGGGCTCGAGGCGCTGCTGGACCAGCGGCCGAACGAGATGTCCGGCGGCCAGCGGCAGCGCGTCGCGATCGCGCGGGCGCTCGTCACGCTGCCGGGGATCGTGCTCGCGGACGAGCCGACCGCGAACCTCGACACCGCGACCGGCATGAACATCATCGACCTGATGAAGACGCTCAACCGCGAGCGCCAGACCACGTTCATCTTCTCGACGCACGACCCGCGCGTGATGGAGCACGCCCGCCGCATCGTCCGCATCGTGGACGGCCGCATCGCGGGCGACGACGGGTGCGGCGGCGCGGCCGAGCGGGCGGAGGCGTAGATGGACACGCTGCGCCTCATCGGGGCCATGGCGTGGCGCAACCTGTGGAACGCCAAGGGAAAGAACACCCTGGTCGGCCTGCTGATGCTGTTCGGGACGTTCCTCGTCGTGACCGGCACGTCCATCCTCGACAGCATCGACCGGGCCATGACCCGCAGCATCACCCAGAGCGTGGCGGGCCACCTCCAGGTCCACTCGAAGGAGGGGCGCGACGACCTCGCGCTGTTCGGGTCCGGCTTCATGGGCGCGGACGACCTCGGGCTGATGCCGGACTTCTCGCGCGTCAAGCAGGTGCTGCTCGGGGTGCCCGGGGTGCGCGCGGTCATCCCGATGGGCACCGACTTCTTCGACATCTACACGGCGACCGAGATGGACCACGCGATCGAGCGGCTCCGCAAGGCGCTCGAGGCCGGCGACACGGCGCGCGTGGACCTCGTCGCGACGCGCATCCGGGCCATGGCCGACCTGCTCCGCGCGGAGTTCGGGCGGCGCAAGCAGATCCTGAGGAACCACGAGGAGATCGACCAGCACCTGGCCGTGATCGACCGGGTGCGCGGCGACGGGTTCTGGAACGCATTGCGGGGACCCCCGTCGGCCGACGACGGCACCGCGGGCATCGAGTTCCTGGACACGCAGCTCGCGCCGCTCGTGGACGAGAACGAGGGCTACTACCTCCAGGCGCTCGGCACGAACGTCCAGGAATTCTCGCGCACGTTCGAGCAGTTCGAGCTGGCGAGCGGGACCATGATCCCGGAGGGGCAGCACGGCGTCCTCCTCAACCAGAAGTTCTACGACGACTACCTGCGCAACCCGGTCGCCCGCGCGATGGATCAGCTCCGCGACGACGTGGTGGAGAAGGGCAAGCGGATCGACGAGGACCCCCTGCTCCGCGCCAAGGTCGGCCGCATGTCGCGCCAGTACCGGCGGATCACGTTCCAGCTCGACGTGGCGCAGTCCGAGCGGCTCGCGGCGGAGCTGCGCGACTTCATGCCGGGCGCGACCGGGAGCATCGACGACCTGGTCCAGCGGTTCCTCCAGGTGGACGACTCGAACCTGCTCCCGCGGCACCGCTTCTTCTTTGCCGAGGTGGCGCCGCTCATCCGCATGTACCTGTTCCCGGTGGGGGACCTGATCACGCTCCGCGCCTACACCCGCGCGGGCACCATCAAGTCCGCGAACGTCAAGGTGTGGGGGACGTTCCGGTTCAAGGGGCTCGAGAAGTCCGCGCTCGCGGGCGGCCACAGCCTGATGGACATGATGACCTTCCGCGGCCTTTACGGCCTGATGACCGAGGACAAGCGCAAGGAGCTGGCGGGGATCAAGGAAGCCGCGGGCCTGAAGGACGTGGACCGCGACCAGGCCGAGGACGCCCTGTTCGGGGAGGGCGCCGAGGTCGAGCGCAAGGTCGAGCCGAAGGCGGGGTTCGACGAGTTCCGGGGGGTGGACCTCGCGGCGTCGGGACGCTCGGACGGGAACGGCACGTTCGACCCGGCGCTCGTGGACAAGGGGCTCGCGATGCACGCGGCCGTGCTCCTCGATGACATCGGCCGCATCCCGGAGGCGCGCGCGGCCATCGAGCAGGCGTCCGAGGCCGCCGGGCTCGGCCTGAAGGTCGTGGACTGGGAGCAGGCGAGCGGGATCGTCGGGCAGCTCGTGGTGCTGGTGCGCGGGGTCCTCTACGTGGCCATCGGGATCATCTTCCTGGTCGCCCTCGTGATCATCAACAACACCATGGTCATGGCGACCCTGGAAAGGACAATGGAGATCGGGACGATGCGCGCCCCCGGCGCGATGTCGGGGCTCGTCCGGCGGCTGTTCCTGCTGGAGACCCTGCTGCTCGGGCTGCTCGCGGGGACCCTCGGCGCCGCGCTCGGGTTCGCGTTCGTCACGCACCTCGGCACGGCCGGCATCCCGGCGCCGACCGACGAGATGATCTTCCTGTTCTCGGGACCGCGGCTGTTCCCGGACGTCGGCGCGGACAACGTGATCGCGGGCCTCGTCGCGATCGTGGTCGTCAGCCTGCTCGCCACCCTGTACCCGGCCGCGATCGCGACGCGGATCGAGCCGGTGGTGGCCATGTCGCCGAGGGAGTGACGAGATGGGACTGTTCCTGACCGTCGCGGTGCGCAACCTGCTCCAGGCGAAGCGGCGGACCGCCCTGCTGGTGACCGCGCTCGCGGGCGTGACCCTGCTGCTGGTCCTGCTGATGGCGCTGTCCGCGGGCCTGACCGAGACCATGATCCGTTCCGCGACCGCGATCAGCTCGGGTCACGTCAACGTGGCGGGCTTCTCGAAGAACAAGCCGGCCGACGCGTGGCCGGTCCTGCACGGGATCGAGGCGATCCGCCGCAAGGTCGCGGACCTCGTGCCCGAGGCGACGAGCCTCGTGGTGCGAGAGCGGGCGTGGGCCAAGCTGATCTCGGACCGCCACAGCCTGTTCGTCAGCCCGACCGGCGTGGACTACGCGTCGGAGGCGCGCCTGAAGGAGGCGCTCGTCCTCGCGAAGGAGAGCGACTACAAGAAGGGGGGGCGCGACGTCGTGGTGGGCGACCTGTCGAAGCTCGCGGAGCCGCACACCGCCGTGCTGTTCGCCGGGCAGGCGAAGCGGCTGGACGTCGAGGTCGGGGACGACCTGACGATCACGGCGCCGACCGGCGCGGGCCGCACGAACACGCTGGACGTGCGCATCGTCGCGATCGCGAGGGACTTCGGCTTCCTGTCGAACTGGGTGACGTTCCTGCCGCGCCAGGACGTGAAGGACCTCTACCAGTACGGCGACGACACGGGCGCGGTCGTGCAGGTCTACCTGCCGGACCCGGCGGGGTCCGAGGAGGTGATGGGGCGGCTCCGCGAGGGGCTCGCCGCGGCCGGGCACGAGCTGATGGACCACGAGCCCGCGCCGTTCTTCATGAAGTTCGAGCGCGTGGCGGGCGAGGACTGGACCGGCCAGAAGCTGGACGTGACCGTGTGGAGCGACGAGGTGTCGTTCCTGAAGTGGGTGGTGACCGCGCTCGACGCGATCAGCGTGGTGCTGGTCGGCATCCTGATGGTGATCATCGCGCTCGGGATCACGGATTCGATGTGGATCGCGGTGCGCGAGCGCACGCGCGAGGTCGGCACCGAGCGCGCCATCGGCATGACCCGGCGCCAGGTGCTGGCGCTGTTCCTGGTCGAGGCGATGCTGCTCGGGCTCGCCGGGACCACGCTCGGCGGGCTCGCGGGCGCCGGGGTGGCCGCGCTGCTCGACCACGCGCGGATCGAGGTCGCCTGGGACGCGCTCCGGATGATCCTGATGTCGGACGTGCTGAACCTGGCCGTCGGCCCGGGGCAGGTGGCGTGGTCGATCGGGGTGTTCACGCTGCTGACGGGGGTCGCGGCGCTGCCGCCGGCGGTGAGGGCGGCGAGGATGCAGCCGGTGACGGCGATGCACCACGCAGGTTGATGGGGGAGGAATTCGCAATGCGTTTCGCAGTGTTGCCGCTGGTGGCGTTCGCCCTGCCGGTCGCCGTGGGGGCTCGGGCGGCGCCGCTCGACGAGGCCGGGACGAAGGCATTGATGAAGGAGCTGGACGACCGGCAGCGGAACTCCGGCGACTACAAGGCCATGGTGTTCCTGGAGCGCAAGGAGAAGGACAAGAACGACCTCGTCTACGAGCTGGTCGTCTACCGCCGCGACGCGGACGACAAGCTCATGATGCTGTTCCTGAAGCCGAAGGCCGAGGCCGGGCGCGGCTACCTGCGGATCGACAGGAACCTGTTCATGTACGACCCCACTACCGGCAAATGGGACCGGCGGACCGAGCGCGAGCGCATCGGCGGCACGGACTCGCGACGGCAGGACTACGACGAATCGCGGCTCGCGGAGGACTACGTCGCGAAGTACGTGGGCGAGGAGGACCTGGGCAGGTTCAAGGTCCACCACGTGCGGCTCGACGCGAAGAGCGAGGCGGACGTGGCGTTCCCGATCATGCACGTGTGGGTGGACCAGGCGACCGGGAACATGCTGAAGAGCCAGGAGCACGCGCAGTCGGGCAAGCTGATGCGCACGTCGTTCTACCCGAAGTGGGAGCGGATGTTCTCGCCGTCCAAGGGCGCGGACGTCTATTTCCCGCGCGAGATCCGCATCTTCGACGAGGTCGAGAAGGGCAACAAGTCGACGATCGTGATCGAGCAGGTCGCGCTCTCGACCCTGCCCGCGAACATCTTCACCAAGGCGTGGCTGGAGGCGCGGAGCCGATGAGGGCGCTCGCGCTGGCACTGCTGTTGCCGTCGCTCGCGTTCGCGCAGGAGCCCGATCCGCGCGACGAGGAGATGTTCGGTGGGGGGGAGGAGAGGACCCGGGCGGGCACGGACACGGACAGGAGAGGGAAGGAGCGGCAGCAGTCGACGGCGAGCCCGATCGACGAGCCGGTGCGGAGCCAGGGACTGATCTCGGACCTCCTGGCCAAGGCGGACGACCCGCTCGCAATCGGCGGCCGGTTGTCGCTGCGGTTCCAGTACACCCGCGCGGACGAGCACGCGGCGAACGGCAACCTCCTGGCGAGCCCGTCCGTGATGTACCTGTTCCTCGACGCCCGCCCGAACGACCGGGTCCGCGCGTTCGCTCGCGGCCGGCTGACGTACGACTTCACCCTGCAGGACGGGAAGGACGCGTCCGGGCTGCCCGCCGAGGCGCTCGGCACGTCGCTCGACCAGCTCTGGCTGAAGGCGGACGTGGCGAAGGCCGCGTACCTGACGATCGGCCGCCAGCCGATCCGGTGGGGCTCGGGCCGCTTCTGGAACCCCACGGATTTCCTGAACCGCTCCCGGCGCGACCCGCTCGCCATCTTCGACGAGCGCATCGGGCCGACGCTCGTCAAGCTGCACTTCCCGGTCGAGTCGCTCGGCTGGAACCTCTACGCCATCGCGAGCCTGGACGACGCGAAGCACCCGGAGGACGTGGGCGCGGCCGGGCGCGCCGAGTTCCTGTTCGGCCCGGTCGAGACGAGCGTGTCCGCGGCGTGGCGCAAGGACAACCCGCTCCGCCTCGGGCTCGACGTGTCCGCGGGGGTGTGGCTGCTCGACTTCCGCGCCGAGGCCGCGGTCGCGTACGACGACTCGACCCCCTACTGGACCGGCGCGTTCGACCCGGCCGCGGGGGCGCTGCCGACCGCGAGGATCCGGGATCGCAGGTGGAGCCCCCAGGCCACGGGCGCGATCGAGGCCCAGGTGGCGGTGTCGGACCAGGACCAGCTCATCCTGGGCGCGGAGTACTTCTTCAACGACGCGGGCTACGCGGACGCGTCGCTCTACGACTGGCTCCTCCTCCGGTCCGCGACCGGTGCCCCCGGCGGCTTCACCCCGTTCCACCTCGGCCGCCATTACGTGGCCGCGTACGCGTACCTCCCCTACCCCGGCAACTGGGACGACACCACGTTCACGCTGTCCGGCATCGGCAACCTCTCCGACCGCACCGGCATCCTGCGGCTCGACTGGCAGGTCCGGGTGCTGACGTACCTCGACGTGGCGGTGTTCGGGGCCGTGCACCTGGGCGACCGCGGCGAGTTCCACTACGGCGCGACCGTGCCGCCGCTCGCCGGCCTCCCCGCGATCCCGGGCGTGCCCGAGGTCCCCGCGGCGTACCGGCAGGGCTTCTCCATCCCCGCCGCGCGCGGCGAGGTGGGGGTGTGGCTGACGCTGGCGTTGTAGCGGAAGGGACGGCGCCCTACGGGCACCCCTCGTCCGCGACCCCGTCGAGGTCGTTGTCGATCTTGTCGCCGCAGATCTCCTGGCGGCCGTTCCAGAGGAGCAGCTTGTAGGAGGTCTCCTCGCACGCCTTGGGTGTGCCCGCCGTGCGGAAGACGCGGATCCAGTAGGTCGCGGTGTCGTTCGTGCAGTGGCGGATGCCGCGCCACGCGGCGCACTGGGCCGTGGTCTCGCAGCACCCGTCCGCGCTGCCGCCGGCCGCGCACTTGCCGGGCGCGCAGCAGGCCCACGTCGCCGACGGGTCCACGCACGCGGTCCGGCCCGGCGTGCCGGCCGGGTCCTTGCCGCTCGGCGCCCAGTCGTAGTGCGTCACGGTCGCGCCCTTGCACTCGGCCTCCGAGGCGCACCCGCCGCGTCGGACCTGGACCGCGATCGACCCGTCGAGCGGCCACTCGACCAGCGCCTTCACGTAGTACCGGTCATGGCCGGGCGCGGCGAAGGTCCCCGTGTCGGCGGCGTCCCGCGCCTCGACCTTGTACCAGTCCTCGTCGGCCCCGATGACCTTGCCCTCGACCGTGACGCTGTCCCCGAAGTCGTCGGTGAGCGGCACCAGCGCCGCGGCGTCCGCACACGAGTTTCCGGTCGTCTCGTCCTCGCCCTCGCACTCGCAGCCGTCCGCGTAGACGAGGTTCACGTCGTGCCACCCGCCGGCGCAGGTCAGCACGCAAGTCCCTGCCGTGCAGGCCGCAGACGCCGCGTGCGGCGGCTTCCCGCACAGCGCCTCGGGCGCCCCGTCGTCCGCCGAGCCGTTGCAGTCGTTGTCGATGCCGTCGCACGTCTCCAGCGCCGCCGGGTTCGCCGCGGGCTCCAGGTCGTCGCAGTCGCCCGGGTGCGCCGCCGTGTACGGTGCGGACGGGCCGCACAGGCACTTGTGGTGCACGGTCACGCCGTACCCGTCGCCGTCCATGTCCTTGTACAGTTCCTTGCAGCCCGGGGTGCCGGGCAGGTCGCCCTGCCCGTCGCAGTCGTCGTCGAGGCCGTTGCACGTCTCGGCCGCGGCCTTGGACGGGTCCGGGACGCACACGACCGGCATGCCCTCGACGCAGTTCTCGACCGTCACCGCGCACACGCCCAGGCCGCACGTTGTCGACCCCAGTTCCTCGTCCGTCGCGCCGTCGCAGTCGTCGTCGATCCCGTTGCAGACCTCGTCCACCGCGGGGAGCGGGGCGCACCACTGCGGCTTCCCGTCCTTGCAGTTCGCCACCGTGATCTCGCACGCCCCCTGGCCGCACGTGGTCTCGCCGAGGTCCTCGTCCACGAGCAGGTCGCCGTCGTTGTCCACGCCGTCGCACACCTCGGGCGACACCTCGTGCACGCAGCCGTCCGTCTCGTTGCACGAGTCGATGGTCCACGGCTTCCCGTCGTCGCACGTCGCGGGCCCGCCCGGCACGCAGACGCCGCCGCCGCACCTGTCCCCGGCGGTGCACTTCAGCCCGTCCTCGCACCACGCGTTGTTCGGGGCGAAGCCGCAGCCGGTCGCGGGCACGCACGCGTCGTCGGTGCAGGGATTGCCGTCGTCGCAGCGCACGGCCGCGCCCCCGGCGCACTCGCCCGCCGCGCACCGGTCCGCCCCGGTGCACCTGTCGCCGTCGTCGCACGCCGCGGTGTTCGGCAGGTGGACGCACCCCTTCGCGGGCGTGCAGGCGTCGTTGGTGCACGGGTTGCCGTCGTTGCAGTCGATGAGCGCCCCGGGCACGCACTTCCCCCCCGCGCACTTGTCGCCCTCCGTGCACGGCGTCCCGTCCTCGCACGAGGCCGTGCTCGGGACGTGGGCGCACCCCTTGACCGGGTCGCACGAGTCGTCGGTACACGGGTTGCCGTCGTCGCACGGCACCGCCGCACCGCCGCAGGTCCCGGACGCGCAGACGTCGCCCGTGGTGCAGGCGCTCCCGTCGTTGCACGGCCGGGTGTTGAAGACGTGCGAGCACGTGCCGCCGCCGGCCCCCGGCGCGCACAGGTCGTCCGTGCATGGGTTGTTGTCGTCGCACTGCGTGCCCTGGCCGGCGCACCGTCCCGCCACGCAGGCGTCCCCGGTCGTGCAGGCGTTCAGGTCGTCGCACGTCCCGGCCGAGAGCGGCGTATGCACGCACCCCTTCGCCGGGTTGCACGAATCCGCGGTGCAGTCGTTCCCGTCGTCGCAGTCAGTCACGCCGGCGGTCTCGCAACGCCCCTCCCAGCAGTGGTCGGGCCCGGTGCAGGGATCGCCGTCGTCGCAGGCCCCGAGCGACCGCGCGTGCGCGCAGCCGGTCACGGGGTCGCACGAGTCGGTGGTGCACTCGTCGCCGTCGTCGCAGTCGAACGCGGGCCCGCTGTAGCAGACGCCGTCGCGGCACTGGTCGCCGTCCGTGCAGAGATCGCCGTCGTCGCACGACGCCTGG
Organism: Deltaproteobacteria bacterium; assembly: GCA_016875475.1. Taxonomy (GTDB): domain Bacteria; phylum Myxococcota_A; class UBA9042; order DTJE01; family DTJE01; genus VGRB01. The sequence continues at coordinate 8,216 of VGRB01000056.1, read as the reverse complement.
TTCGGGGCATAGACGCACCCCACGCCCGGTTGGCAGACCTGGCTCGTGCACGGGTTCCCGTCCGAGCAGTCGGTCGGCAGGCCGGCGAGGCACGCGCCCTGCGCGCACGAGTCACCGTCGGTGCACGGGTCGCCGTCGTCGCACGGGGCCGCGTTCGGCGTCTTGACGCACCCGATCAGCGGCTCGCACCCGTCGTCGGTGCACGGGTCCCCGTCGCCGCAGTCGCGCCCGGCCGTCGCGGTGCAGAGGCCGTCCACGCACCGGTCGCCGGTCGTGCAGGCGTCGCCGTCGTCGCACGGGGCGGAGAGGTTCTCGTACCGGCAGCCCACGCCCGCGATGCAGGTCTCCTGCGTGCACGGGTTCGAGTCGTTGCAGTCGATCGCCGCGCCCGGGGTGCAGGCGCCCTGGTCGCACGTGCCGTCGCCCGTGCACGGGTCGCCGTCGTCGCACGGGGCCGTGTTGTACCCGAAGGCGCAGCCGGTGTCGGCCTCGCACCAGTTGTCCGTGCACGGATCTCCGTCCGAGCAGTCGAGATGCCCGGCCGCCGCGCACTGTCCGCCCTTGCACGTCCCGGCCGTGGTGCAGGCGTCGTCGTCGTCGCACGGCATGCCGTCCGGCACGTTGAGGGTGCGGCACTCCCAGGCCGTGCCGTGGCAGAAGCGGATCTGGCAGGGGGGCGGCGTGCCGAGCAGGTCCAGGCAGTCCTGGTCCGTCGTGCAGGCGTGCGCCTCGGCCTCGGGTCCGGGGTCGGGCGCCGCGTCCTCGCCCGCCTCCGCGGGGGCGTCCGGCTGCGGCTCGGGCCCCTCCTCGCCGGGCTCGGGCTCCGCATCCGGCTCGTCGCCGTCGGCCGGAGGCAGGTCGGGCTCGATCGGGTCCGGCTCCGGGTCGGGCGACGGGTCCGGCGCCGGGTCCGGCGACGGGTCCGGCATGACGGCCTCCTTCGCGGGGTCGGGGGAGGGATCGGTCACGCCCTCGGGCCTCGGCCCCTCCTCGTCGCCGGTCGCCGCGCCGTCGTCGCCGTCGGTCAGGTCGCCGCCGCCGGTCTCGACGACCGCGTCCTTGCCGGCCTGCGAGATGCCTCCGCCCGAGCACGCCGCCGCGAAAATGAAGCCCAGGATGCCCCAACCCAGGAGCACCAGGTGCCGGCGCATGATCCACCTCCTCCCCGAGGGGGACGGCTCGCGGACCCCCGCTCCCGCCCCCGCTGGCCCCGATCGGCCCGATGGTAGCCCAGTCGGGGGCCACGGGAAAGGGTGGAAGCGGGATCGGCCGGCTGTGACGAGGGAGGGGGTCAACCCCGGGCCCAGCGGACCGCGTCGCCCATCAGGCGAAGCGCCCCGCCGATGCGGTCGATCTCCTCGAATCCGTAAGAGATCCTGAGCTGTCGCTTCCCTGCCTCGACGAGCGCGCCGCGGGGATGGACGCAGTGCTCGCCCGGGACGTAGAGGACGCGGGGAAGCGGGTCGCCCCGCGGCCCGTCCACCCCGGGATTCCCCGTGGTCCGCGTCAGGAAGCGGAAGAACGGGCTGCGCTCGTGCGTCTCGACGTCACGGAGCGTCAGGTAGTAGTAGAAGCCCGCGCTGCCGCCCCGGCACTCCTCGACCGCGTCGCCGAGGTGGCGCCGGATGTCGGCCGCGACCGCGAGCGCCTTCTCCCGGTACCCGGCCCGCACGTTCGCGAGCTGCTCGTCGATCCGGTGATCCAGCAGCCAGCTCGCCGTCTCCTGGTTCGGAAGCGCGGCCGAGAACCCGATGTCGCTCGTGTGCTGCTGGAGCGCGGTCACGAGCGGGCCGTCGGGACCGACCAGGTAGCCGATGCGGAGCCCCGGCGCCAGCACCTTCGACAACGTCCCTATCTCATGGACGATCCCGTCCGTGTCGAACGCGAACCCGCTGGCGAGGGGCGGGACCGCCGGGTCGTGCACCAGGTCCTCGTAGGCGCGGTCGAACACCACCGGGACCGGGCGCCCGAGGTCCCGCGACAGTCGCGTGGCGGCCCGGACGATGCCCTCGCGCTCGGCGTCGCGGAGCACGGTCGAGGTCGGGTTGTTCACGGTCACGAAGTAGAGGAAGGCCGTCCCGCTCGCGGCGGGGCCGAGCGCCGAGAGCGCCGCCTCCACGTCGGCCGCGCGGACGCCGTCCACCCCCTCCGGGACGGCGACCACATTGAACCCCTTGCGTTCCAGGTAGTTGCAGTAGATGTAGTACATCGGATCGGTCGTCAGGACGACCCCGGGGGCCAGCACCTCCGCGATCGACGCGAGCAGGCTCGTCGCCCCGTTCCCCCCCACGATGATCCGCCGGCCCTCGAGCAGCCGCTCGTCGAGTCCACCCGCCTGGTGCCGGAGCAGGTAGGCCCGGATCGACGCCACGAGGTTCGGCGACCCCGCGGGGCCTCCGTAGTTGAGCGCGTTCCGGTAGCGCCGCGGGTCCCGGAGCACCTCCCGGAGCGCCTCCGCGACCCAGGCGTGCGGGATGGTCCGCTCGTTCACGTACCCGCCGCCCAGGTTCACGTCCACGCCCTCGCGGAAGTCGGACGCGAACTCGGCCATCATGCGGGTGAAGGGCGCGGGCTGCCGGGCCGCCTGGCCGTACCCGGAGAGCGCCATGGTGTCGGACGCGCGCATCGGCGGGATGGTATCACGCCACCGGATCGGTGGCCGCGCCGTCCCGGCGCGGCAGGTCCCGCGGCGTCCGCGCCGGTGCCCTCGGCACAGGCGGCGAAGCCCGTCGCCAGGCCCACCGCGACCGCTCCCAGGACACGACACCACGTCTTCATGACTTCCTCCGATGAGCCGCGCAGGGGTCTTCCGGGCGACGGCCCCCCGCCGCCCGCTCCCGCTGCTTCCATTCTACTGGTCCCCGCCACAAACACAGGCACGTAGCGCAGGCGCAGCGCACCCGGCCCGGCCCGGCCCGGCTCCAAGCCCCACGTGCCCCGCTGTCGGCCCTGGTCGGCGGCCCGGCGGAGACAGTCCCGCAGCTCCGCCACGCCGTCCGGCCCAGGCCTCCCGGGCGGCAACCGTCGCGCCCCGGTTCGGCTATCATGCCCCCGTGGACGTCCGGAAGGCGCAGAACGGGGTGCGGGTCGCGGCGAACGCGTTGTTCGGCGCGCGGCTCCCCTCGTTCCCCCTGGTCATCGAGGTCGAGCTGACGAACCGGTGCGACCTCCGGTGCGTCGCGTGCCCCAACCGCGACCTCGCACGGCCGCGCGGCATCATGGACCCGGCGCTGTTCCGTAGCATCGTCGACCAGACCGTGGGGAGCGCCTGGGAATACTCGCTCGGCTACATGGGCGAGCCCGCGCTCCACCCCGAGCTGGCCGCGCTCGTGCGGTACGCGAAGGGCCGGGGGGGGAGGGTCGCCTTGTTCTCGAACCTGAACCGCCTGGGTGAGGACGTGGCGGAGTCGCTGGTCCGGGACGGGCTCGACCGGCTTGTGACGACCGTGTCGGACCCGGACCCCGCGCGCTACCGCGAGGCAACGGGCACCGGCGACGTGCGGCGGGTCCTGGCCGCGCTCGCCGCGATCCGCGCGCTGAGGGAGAAGGCCGGCTCGCCGCGGCCCCACGTGTCGGTCAGCGTGCTCCGGTCCGCCTCGAACGAGGACCGGCTGCCCGGGATCGTGGCCGCGCTCCGGCCGCTCGCGGACGACTGCACGGTCGAGCCGACGCACGACTGGGCCGGGGCCGCCGGCGATCGGGCCGCCGGCGATCGGGCCGCAGGCGATCGGCGCGCAGGCGACCGGCACGCGGGCGACCGGGACGCGGGCGACCGGGACGCGGGCGGAGCCCCTCCGGGGCCGAGACCGGCCCGCTGCCTGCGCCCGTTCACGTCGATGGCGGTCTTCTGGGACGGCCGGCTCGGGGCCTGCTGCCTGGACGCGCACGGCCCGAACGCGCTCGGCGAACTGGCTGGGGACACGGTGGAGCGCGCGTGGCGGTCCAAGGCGTACGCCCCCTTCCGGCGCGACCACCGGAATCGCGAGCCGTGCGTCCGCTGCCGCGACCCGGACCCCCAGCTCGGCTGGCGGAGCGTGCTCCGGCTCGGGCGGGCGTACCTGGCCGTGGCGCTCGTCGCGTTCCTGCTCGCCTTCGGCCTGCCCGCCCGTGCGGCCGCCCAGTACCCGGACGGCTGCACTTCGCCGGCCCTGCCCGGCTGCAACGGGTGCTCGTGCGGGGGGTGTTCCCCGGGCCTGGAATGCCCGGCGGGGACCTGCGCCTGCCTGCCGGCGTGCGGCGGCCGCGCGTGCGGGCCGGACGGGTGCGGCGGCCAGTGCGGCCTGTGCGGCCCCGGGCTGAAGTGCGTGGACGGGGCGTGTGCCTGCGTCCCGGCGTGCGTCGGGCGCCACTGCGGCCCCGACGGGTGGGGCGGGACCTGCGGGACGTGCCCGGACGCGCACGCATGCATGACGCCCTCGTAATAAGCCCCCGGAAGCCCATTTCGCGGGGGGGGGGTAGGCGCACGCAACCCCGCGAAGTCATACGGGCCAATCTACCTCCCGCGCACCGTTTCCGGCCCGTTTGGGGGTTCTTGCAGGGGCGTCATGCATACAGGGGCAGTGCATCGCGTCCGGCGTCCCGGACGAGGCGGCGCAGCCGGACGCGGCAGGGGAGGCGTCGCAGGGCGCCGTGGAGGAGGCGGCCGAGGAGGTGCCCGCAGGCGGCGATCCGCATGACGCGGCACGAACGGACGAGGCGGCAGACGGGTCGGGCATCGGGCCGGATCCGGTGCCCGGAGCGGCCCCCGACGCGGCCCCCGACGCGGCCTCCGACGCGGCCTTCGACCCGGCCACGGACGTCGCCGGGGGCGTCGATCCGGGGACCTTCCGGATCGCGGAGGTCAGGTCGGACCCGGGGAGCGGCGCGGGGCCCGCCGCTCGGGCGGGCGCGGGCGGCGGCGGCTGCGGCGCGTCGCCGACAGGCGCGCCGGCGGCCTGGTGGTGGCTGCTCGCTGCGGTAATCAGGCGAGCGCTTTCGGGACCTTGTAGTCCAGCTCGCGGTCCAGGGTGTCGCGGGCGAGCTTCTCGATCAGGAAGCCCAGCTCGACCGTCAGCTCGACGTAGTCGTCCGCGACCACGACCTTGGCGTCGGTGCCCTTGCCGGTCAGGTGGAACCCCTCGGGGGTGTCTTCGCGCTTCATCATGTACTTGCGCGCGAGCGAATCCGCCACCGGCGCGGCGCGCTTGAGCGCCTCCTCCATGCCGAGCTTGTGCGGGTACCGGTACGTCTTCACACCCATCTCTTCCTCACCTCTGCAAAGGGCCCCCTGCGAGGGGCCGTGACATGACCGGGCCGGAGGATACCACCGCGCCGCTCATGCCCGAAAGGGGTTCGGGCGGGCAGCCCGATCGCGGTCAGAACTGGACGGTCGATCCGATCAGCACCGACAGCTCGTGGAAGCTCGCGTCCCGCGTGGCCGGGGTCAGCGGATCGACGCCCTCCGGCGAGAACGGCGCGAACTCGAACGCCCCGATCTTCCCGAATCCATACGCGTACTTGACCCCGAGCGTGTTCGAGAAGGTGATCCGGTCGGTCGGTCCGCTCCCGGTCACGAGGTAGGGCGCGAGGAGCGTGACCGCCGCCGTCCCGCCGAAGAAGTGCGCGCGGACGTCCGCGAGGTCCTTCGGCTCGGGGTCGGCCGACAGGTCCGTGTAGGCGCCGAGCGACAGGATCCACTTCGGTGTCAGGTGGACCTCGGCGCCGACCCGGGCGTTGAACAGGTGCCCGCGCCGGACGTCCACGTCCGGGTCCTCGTAGGGCGCGGCCCAGTCGCCCTCGATCGCGACCGCGAAGCTGCCGGGCCGCGCGTAAGCCATCCCGAGCGTCGTGGTGAACGGCGTGGACATCCCGACGCCCCAGGGCGATCCGCCGCGCTCTTCGTCCGAGAACGCCCGCTCCGGGCCGATCGCGGTCGCCAGCACGTTCGGGCCGCTCACGCCGCGGTAGATCCACACGCCGGGCGCGCGGACCGCGAGGCCGAGCCTGAGCCCCGCCGCCGGACGCCACTGAACGCCCGCCGCCGCGGCGAGGCCCAGCTCCAGCACCGACTCGGCCCCGTCGAAGACCAGGAAGTCGTGGAACGAGCCGTCGCCGGCCTTCACGTCCAGGTTGAACGCCGCGCTCGCCAGCGACTGGCCGTACGTGAAGAACAGCGACGCGCCGACCGCCCACTCGCGGCCGATCGACATGCCCCAGGAGGGGCCGATGAAGAAGCGCTTGCGGTCGAGGTCCAGCGAGATCCGCTGGTGGTAGTCGAACGGGATCCCGCCGCCGGTCGTGTCGCGCCGGTCCTTCGACACCGACCTCGCGAACCTCGTCGCCTGGGGCACGAAGATCGAGAACGCGACCGTGTGCGAGAGGCGCGGAGGGGCGCCAGGCTCCTCGGACCCGGCGGCCGGCTGCGCCCCGACCTTGTACGCCATGGTCATCGACGTGGGCACCATCTGGATCGATGTGGTGTCGAAGTCCGAGCCGAGCGGGCCGGAGGGCAGCTCCGTCACGAACAGGTCGCCGGCGCGCACGGACTGGAGGAAGATCGCATTCGCCTTCACGTCGAAGGAGGACCGCTCGTTGAACCCGAGCCCGGCCGGGTTGTGCCACGCCGACGAGGGCTCCTCCGACATCGCCACGTACGCCCCGCCCATCCCGGCCGCGCGCCCCCCGATCAGGAACGTGTACGTGTTGCCCGCGGTCGCCGTCGCCGGCGCCGCCACGATCGCGGCGAGCGCGGAGAGCGCCGCGAGCGAGGCGAGGGAGGGGAGGAGCGCTGCTCGCGACGCGAGGCGGGCGACCGCCTCGACGTGCCGGGTCTGCGGGAACATGTCCACCATGACGAGTCGCTCGACCCGGCGCGGCGCGTCCGGGGGGGCGCCCGCCGAGGCGATCGCGGCGCAGTCGCGGGCCATGGTCGCGGGGTCGCACGAGCACACCACCACGCGCGAGCCGGGCGCGGTCGCCGTCGCGCCGATCGCGGCCGCGATCCCGGGGCCGAAGCCGGTGCGGGGCGGGTCGGCGACCACCACGTCGAACCGCTCTCCCTGCTCCGCGAGCCGGGCCGCGACGGTCCCGACGTCGCCCGCGATCGTCCGGGCCCTGCCGGCGGTCGCGGTCGCCGCGTCCGAGAGGGCAGCCCGGCTGACCTCGACCGCGGTGACCTCGGCGCCGGAGGCGGCCAGCGGCACGGTGAGGTTGCCGGCGCCCGCGTACAGCTCGAGCACGCGCTCGCCCGGCTGCGGCGCCGCGAGCGAGAGGACCGTCTCGACGAGGCGCGGGTTCAGGCCCGCGTTGGCCTGCGCGAAGCCGCGCGCGTCCTGCTCGACGAACGCCTGGGCCCCTCCCGGCCCGAGCGTTGGCCAGCGGACCCGGACGTCGCCCCGGACCTGCCGGCCGCGGCCGCCGCCCGCGTCGACCCCGGCCACGCCCGGGACGCGGCCGAGCAGGTCCGCCAGGTACCGCGCCTCCACCGGGCGGCAGCAGACCGACAGGACCACCCGGCCGTCCGCGGACTCGACCGCCTCGACCTCGCAGTAGGGGACGCGCGACTCCCGGACGGCCCGCCTCAGCGCCGGGATGAGCGCGGACAGCGCCGGCCTCGCGATCGGGCAGGCCTCGGGCTCGACCAGCGAGTGCGTGCCGCGGGCGTAGAAGCCGAGCCGCCCGCGCGCCGCGTGCATCTCGATCCGCGATCGCCACGCCCACGGCTCGCCCGACACGACCTCGGGCGCGGGCGCCTCGATGCGGCCCCCAAACCCCGGCCTTCCCCTCGAGCTGGACCTCGCGGGAGAGGTGCTGGAGCTGGCAGCCGCCGCACCGGCCGAATACCGGGCACGGCGGCTCGACGCGGCCGGGGCCGGGCTCGATCACCTGCTCGACCTCGCCCTCCACGTGGCGGCCCTTCTCGCGGACCACCCTCGCCTCGATCAGGTCCCCGGGCGCGGCCAGCGGCACCATCCAGACGCGGCCGTCCGGCTCCCTTCCGAGACCGAAGCCGCCGTTCGCGAGCTTTTCGATTCGCAGTCGCACGGCCGGATGGTACGCCGACCGGCCGCGCGGCGCCATCCGGGGGCGCTTCCGAGCGATCCGCGCTGTGGCGCGGATCGCTCGGCGGCCGCAAGGCGGCCGCGCAAGGGGGGTGGCCCGCGCCCCGCAACGCGGGGCGGCGGGCAGGGGGGCGAGCCGCGCCCCCCTCCGATCGATGCCCCTGGGGCCTGGCGGGG
>VGRB01000055.1 GCA_016875475.1 Deltaproteobacteria bacterium | reverse complement strand
CCCGCGTGGCCGACGAGCCGGAAGAAGGATCCGCGGACCACGGCATCGACCCGCCGTTCTTCGATGACGACTGCACCGGGCCGTCCAACCCGCCCCGTGCCCCGCCTTGACCGCACGCGCGGTCGCGACTCCCGACGGCGCCCCGCTTCGCCGACGCTGCCTGACGGACGCCGCCGCCACGCCGCCGCACCGGGCCGACCGCCTCGCGTGCGGATGGCGAACCGATCAGCCCGACGACCCTCCCCCGGGGGCCACGGCGGTGACCGCCCAGCGCGAGGCACGGCGCGAAGGCAGTCGCGTGCGGGTGGGGCCTGCGCCCGCCCAACGGATGGGGGATAAGCTGCAGCCCGCGGTGCCCGCCGCGCGAAGTGCGGCGGGCAGACGGCGCGACAGATGCCGGCGCCGTCGCGATACGCATTCAACGTCCCTGCACCGAGCGCGCCGGGGCGCGAAGCGCCTGTCAACTGCCGTGACGGAAGCAGTTTGACAGCTCCATCGGGGACGCCCCTGTAAGAACCCCCAAACGGGCCGGAAACGGCGCGCGGGGGGTAAATCGGCCCGTATGACTTCGCGGGGTTGCGTGCGCGTACCCCCCGCGAAATGGGCTTCCGGAGGCTTCTTGCGAGGGCGTCAAGGTTCAGGGCAGGCCAGCTACATGCACCGCTGCTGCTTCGAGGACTTGTTCTTGTTGCAGGTGAACCACGACCACGAACAACTCCCGATGTAGGTCGCGGTCACGCCGCAGTTCGGCCGGCTCCCCTCGAATCCCGCCACGTTGACCGAGCAGTCGGAGAGGCCGCCGCCCTTGCAGCCCTGGTTCACGCCGGACTCGTACTCGACGCCGTTGCAGTTGTAGTCCCACGAGCCGCAGTTGTTCGCGGAGTCCTGGTACCCCTGGTTGAAGTCGAGGTTGACGCGGCCGTCGATGTCGCAGCAGTCGCCGGTGCGCGTTGCGGTGTAGGTGCCCGTGACCTTGCAGTAGCACTTGCTCTCGGAGGTCCCCCAGCCGTCGCCGTCGGCGTCCTTGTACCTCAGGAGGCAGTTGCTGGACCCCTCGGGGTCGATGCTGCCGTCGCAGTTGTCATCGATGTTGTTGCACGCCTCCTTCACGCCCGGGTTGATCGCTGCGTTCCCGTCGTTGCAGTCGCCGCTGATGGTGGCGGTGTAGAACGGGCGGTCACCGGGGGCGCACAGCAGATCCTTTGCGTTGCTCCCGTACCCGTCGCTGTCCATGTCCTCGAAGAAGGGCTTCGAGCCCTCCACACCCGGCGGATCGATGTTCTCGTCGCAGTCGTCGTCCACTCCGTTGCACTTCTCGAGGGCGCCGGGGTTGATTTCGGGCGCGGCGTCGTCGCAATCACCGAACTTCAACGCCCGGTAGTTGCCCTGCTTCGCGCAGAGGCACTGGGTGTTGTCGTGTACGCCGTACCCGTCGCCGTCCGCGTCGAAGTACCAGTTCGCGCACCCCTGTGCGCCCTTCTCGTCAACGCCGGCCGTGCAGTTGTCGTCGATCCCGTTGCAGACCTCCTGCGCACCGTGCCTGACGGACGCATTGAAGTCGTCGCAGTCCAGGTTGTTCGGATCGCCGTCGTTGTCCGTGTCGGAGTCGCACGCGTCCCCCAGGCCGTCCGAGTCGAAGTCGGCCTGGGTCGGGTTCGCTGCGAACTGGCAGTTGTCGCCGCCGTCGAGCAGGTCGTCGTTGTCGTCGTCCGGGTCGCACGCGTCGCCGATCTTGTCGCCCTCGTTGTCCTTCTGGTCCGGGTTCTTGACCTCGGGGCAGTTGTCGGAAGCGTTCGGGATCCCGTCGCCGTCCTTGTCGCCGGAGCAGGCGTCGCCGATCCCGTCCAGGTTCGTGTCCTTCTGGTCCGGGTTGAACGTGTCCGGGCAGTTGTCCGGCGCGTCGTTCGCGATTCCGTCGCCGTCGCGGTCCGGGTCGCAGAAGTCGCCGATCTTGTCGGAGTCAAGGTCGCCCTGGCCAGGGTTCACGACCTCCGGGCAGTTGTCCACGTCGTTCGGGATGTTGTCGCCGTCGCGGTCGAGGTCGCAGAGGTCGCCGAGGTCGTCGTTGTCGATGTTCGACTGATCCGCGTTGGCGATCAGGGGGCAGTTGTCCGCGGGGTCGAGGACGCCGTCGTTGTCGTCGTCGTCGTCGCACGCGTCGCCCGTGCCGTCGCCGTCGTTGTCCTTCTGCGTGCCGTTCGGGACCCTGGGGCAGTTGTCCTCGGCGTTCGCGATCGTGTCTCCGTCGATGTCGTCGTCGCAGACGTCGCCCTGGTTGTCCTTGTCCTGATCCTCCTGGTAGAGGTTCGGGACGGTGCGGCAGTTGTCGATCAGATCCGACACGGTGTCGTTGTCGTCGTCGTCGTCGCAGGCGTCGCCCTGCTTGTCCGCGTCGGAGTTCTCCTGCTGCGGGTTCGCCACGACCGGGCAGTTGTCGTTCACGGGGGGGAGGCCGTCGTTGTCGTCGTCCTTGTCGCAGGCGTCACCCTCGCCGTCGCCGTCCGTGTCCTTCTGGTCCTGGTTCGGGACCTCGGGGCAGTTGTCAACGGCGTTCTTCCAGCCGTCCGCGTCCGCGTCGTCCGAGCACGCGTCGCCGACCCCGTTGCCGTCCGTGTCCTTCTGGTCCGGGTTCGGCACGAGCTTGCAGTTGTCCACCTCGTCGAACACGCCGTCGCCGTCGTCGTCCTCGTCGCACGCGTCGCCCTTGCCGTCGTTGTCCAGGTCCTTCTGGTCCGGGTTCGGCACGGTGTCGCAGTTGTCGTCCGCGTCGAGGCGCTCGTCGTTGTCGTCGTCGTCGTCGCAGGCGTCGCCGAACGTGTCGAGGTCGGAGTCCTTCTGGTTCAGGTTCGCGACGCAGGTGCAGTTGTCCTTGTCGTTGAGGATGGAGTCGTCGTCGCAATCGGTATCGACGCAGTCCGCGACGCCGTCCTTGTCCGTGTCGTCGAACCCCTCGTCCGTCGCGTTGTTGCAGTCGTTGTCGATGCCGTCGCAGGACTCGTCCGTCGGGTCGGGGGCGTTGCAGACCGGCTTGCCGTCGACGCAGTCGAAGACGCCCTTGCACGTGCCGTTCGGGCCCGGCTTGTCGCACTCCTCCGCGGCGATGTCCTCGTCCGTCTCGCCGTTGCAGTCGTTGTCCACGCCGTCGCACGCCTCGGCCGAGGGGGTCGCGGCGTCGCACGCCGACAGCCCGCCCGTCCCGCACACCCGCTTGCCCGCGCACGCCCCGCCGCCCGCGAAGACCTTGTAGCAGTTCGTGGTCGCGCCGAGCTGGATCGCGTACGGCGAGCACCCGCACTCCCCGGAGAGCGGCGCGCACAGCCGGAACGTGCCCTCGCGGAGCTGGTGGTCGCGGCACTCGTACCCGTCCGGGCAGTCGCCCTCGGCCTTGCACGGGACCTGGCAGAACGAGCCCTGCTCGTCGCCGAACTTCACGCAGCGCGAGCCCTGGCTGCCCGCCTCGGAGGTGCACTCCCCGTCCGTGTTGCACGGGCGGCACAGGTTCGTGGAGGACTGGAGGCAGAAGTAGCCCGGGTCGGATCCGGTCGGCTGGAACAGCTCGCACGACCAGCCCTTCGGGCAGGAGTCGAGGCAGATCTTCGTGCAGACCTTGCCCTGGTCCGACGGCACGCACGCGCCGGACAGGCAGATCTCCGGGTCGTCCTCGCACGGCCAGCCGAAGCCGCCCTTGTACTGGGCGTCCGGCTCCACGTCGCCGGCCTCGCCGGCCTGGTCGCCGCCCTCGTCGCCCGGGCCCTGGTCCGGGGGCATCTCGTCGCCGGGCGCCTCGCCGGAGGGATCGTCGCCGACCTCGGTGGGGCCGACGTCCGGCAGGTCGGTCTTCGGGGCGGTGTCGAGCACCGGGGTTGTCCCCGACGAGCCGCACCCCGCCGCGCCGACGAGCACCGTGAACGCCACCAGGACGAGCACCAGCCGGACCGCCTTCATTGTCCGTTCCTCCCGCTTGGAATGGGGCGCGCTCCGCTCACGGCGCGCCGGGGGGCGCGTGGGCCGCCCGCGCGCCGGGGGCGGCTCGCCGCGAAAAAACCTCAGGGATCCCGCGTACGCCGCGCCGCCGCCGAAAGGATACGTGCGCGGGGTGGGGGCTGTCAAACGTGTTGACCCGCGTGTTGACCCGCGCTCCCGGGATGCGTAGCATCATGATGCGTGCAGCGAGGTGCAATGATGCATCGTACGACCGTCGCGATCGAGGATCGCCTGATGGAGCAGATCCGCCTCCGTGCGGCCAGGGAGCGCCGCAGCGTCGCCAGCGTGGTGAACGACGTCCTGCGGGCGGGGCTCGGGCGAGCGTCCCGGGCGGCCTCGGCACCGAGCCCCGCCTGGCGGGTCTTCCGGTCCGGCGGCCCCCTGGTGGACCTGACCGACCGGGACGCCGTGTGGTCCGCGATGGAGGAGAAATGAGGTTCGCGATCGACACGAACGTGCTCGTCTCAGCGACGTTCGAGGACGCGCCCGGGCACGGCGAGGCGCGCGCGTTCCTGGACGCGGTGCTGGCGAGCGACGTCCCGTGGTGCCTGGCCTGGGTGACCATCTACGAGTACCTGCGCGTCGTCACCCACGCCCGGGTGTTCGCCCGGCCCTTGACCTGGGCCAGGGCCTGGTCGCAGGTGTCGGCGCTGCTGGCCCATCCGCGGCTGGAACTGCTCGTCGAGACCGACCGGCACCGGCAGTGCATCGAGGACACCGTCGCTCTCGCCGGCGGCGCGACCGGGAACTTCGTCCACGACTGCCACCTGGCATCGCTGATGTCCGAGCACGACGTCCGCCGGATCGTGACCTCCGACAGCCACTTCCGCCGCTTCCCCGGCATGGAGTCGGCACTCCCCGCCGCCGCGAGGGGGGACTGGATGCCCGCGTAGGCGGAGCGGACCCGGAGGGCCGCGTAGGCGCCCGGCCGGTGTGCTACGCTTGGCCCCGCACCGGCCAGGAGGCACCCGATGGACACCCCATCCCCGGCCCCGTCACCCGGCCCGTTCGCCATCGGGCGCCTGGGCGAGGCCCGGCACGCCTCGCCGCTCCCCCCGGAGTTCTGGGTCCCGGACGGCGCGCGGGTGGTGCACGAGACGGACGCGGGGCGGCTCCAGGCGGCGGCCGCCGGCGGGGGCGGGATCGCGTCCTTCGAGAAGGCGGGCCCGCGCGAGCGGCTGTTCTTCGACCCGGCCGCGGTGACCGCGGGCGTGGTGACGTGCGGGGGGCTCTGTCCCGGCCTGAACGACGTGATCCGCGCGCTGACGTTCGGGCTCTGGACCAACTACGGCGTCAAGAAGATCGTGGGGTTCCGGTTCGGGTACGAGGGGCTCGTCGAGCGCCTGGGCCACGAGCCGCTGGCACTCGACCCCGAGGTCGTGGACGACATCCACCAGCGCGGCGGGACGATGCTCGGGGCGTCGCGCGGCCCACAGGACCCGGGCGAGATGGTGGATCGGCTCGCCAAGGTCGGCATCGACATGCTGTTCGCGATCGGGGGGGACGGGACGCAGCGGGGGGCGCTCGCGATCGCGGCGGAGGTGCGGCGGCGCGGCCTGCCGATCGCGGTCGTGGGCGTGCCGAAGACGATCGACAACGACATCGTGCTGATCGACCGGAGCTTCGGGTTCGAGACCGCGGTCGGGCTCGCGCGAGGCGCGATCCAGGCGGCCCACACGGAGGCGCGCGACTACCCGTTCGCCGTCGGCATCGTGAAGCTGATGGGGCGCGAGTCCGGCTTCGTCGCCGCATACTCGGCGCTCGCGAACAGCGAGGTCGACGTCTGCCTCGTGCCCGAGGTGCCGGTGGTGTTCGACGGCTCGCACGGGCTGCTCGCGTTCCTGGAGCGCCGGTTGAGGCGTCGCCGCCACGCCGTGATCGTGGTCGCGGAGGGTGCCTGCCAGGACCTGATCGGCGGCGACACCGGCACGGATGCGTCGGGCAACCGGAAGCTGAAGGACGTCGGGCCGTTCCTGGCGGACGCGATCGGGAAGCACTGCGGCAAGGTCGGGATCCCGGCGCAGATCAAGTACGTGGACCCGTCGTACATGATCCGCAGCATGCGCGCGGACGCGGACGACTCCGTCTACTGCCTGGAGCTGGGGCACCACGCGGTCCACGCGGCCATGGCGGGCAAGACCGCGATGATCGTCGGGTCGTGGGCGAACGAGTTCACGCACGTGCCCGTCTCGGCGATCGCGGGGCGGCGCAAGCGGATCGACCCGGACGGCATGCTCTGGCAGACCGTGGTGCAGGCGATCGGCCAGCCCGAGCGCTTCGGCGCGCCGCTCGGATTCCAGCGCAGGACCATGGGGCTGGCGCTGCCCGACTCGGTAAGGGACCTCGGGAAGTAGCCGACCGGGGCCGTTGCACCGCGCCGGCTACTTCCGGATCACCACCGGCGCGTGGCCGATCGCGTCCCGGGTCGCGTCCGCGGCCAGCACCTTGACGTAGCACAGGCCAGGGGGGACGTTGGCGGGGACCGCGACCTCGCCGGAGAAGGCCCCCCCAGCGATCGGGAGGTCGGCCTCGGCCACGACCTTGTTCATTGCCTTGGCCCAGTTCTCCTGGACCTTGCCCTGCCAGGCGGGCGCGTGCGGGTCGTCCACGGGCGTGAGGTCCCAGGGCACGGTCAGCCGGTCCACCTCGAGCGTGACGTGCGCCACACCGCCGTCGATCCCCGCGACGGTGCCGGAAACCTCGAGCGCGCCGCCGCGCGCGGCCGGGTCCGGAGCGACCTCGACACGGACCGCAGCCGGGGAGGCACGCACGCGAAGGGCAGGGTCTCCGAGGAGGTTGTACGAGTAGACGTGCGACCGCCTGACGTCGGCCATCTCCCATTCGGGCATGAACAGGACCGCGAAGGAGTCCAGGAGCTGCCGGAACCCGTCGTCGTTGTACATGGCGCGCCACTTCATGCGCCGGAACGCCTCGCCGAACGTCTCGGGCCGCTCCGCGAACAGCGCGACCTCCAACTCGCGGGCGAGCACGGCGTTGCCGTATGGGTGGGTCGTGATCGAGGACACCACCAGCTCGAACAGGGCGCCCGGCTGCTTCATGAGCCGCTCCGGGTCCGAGTCGAACGGCATCGTGAAGTCGCCCGTACCGCACGCGAAGAACGCCGCGATCGGGAAGCGGTGCAGGGCGGTCATGCCGTGGACGTCGCCCGGCGTCTCGCCCCCCCCGTGGCCCATGTAGACGGCCAGCACCGCCCCCTCGGTCAGCATGTCGCGGACCTTCGCCGGGAAAGGCGAGTACCAGTAGAGGCTGTCCGGGTTGTCGTAGGCGAACTCGATGTCCCAGTCGTACGACAACTCCTCGAAGCCCTTCTGCGCGGCCAGCTCGATCGCCGCGTCCTGCTCCGGGCCGAAGTCGCCCTCGCCCGCGTACGCCACGAGCCGCCGGTTCCACGGTCCGGGCTCATACGACGACTCGTGCCGCTTCACCTTCTCGAGCACCGTCGCGCCCTCCGCATCCGTGCGGACCGGGATCCGGCCGACCGCTAGGTCCGGCACGTGGTCGCCGTCGACGTCCGCGAAGCCGTTGTCCGACGGCCCGGGCTCCCACCCCACCGTGGTGTGCTCGACCGGCACGGAGGCGCCGGCCGGGATCCCCGTCGCGGCCGCGTCCCCCACGATCAGGACGTAGAACGGGCGGCTCGGGTCGCGCTCCGCGTAGGCCCCTGCGACCGCGGCCTTGATCGCGGCGACACGCGCCGCGTCCGCGGCGCCCGGGCCGCCGTCGGGCAGGTCGGACATCGCGAGCACCTTCGTCGCGTGTCCCGTCGTCTCGCGGTACGCGGCGAACGCGTTGGCGGTCGTCGTGAGGCCGTCCGCCGTCACGACCAGGTAGTCCACCCTGGCGGGCGGCGGGGCTGGCGAGTCCGCCGGCGTTTCGGCGGGTGCGTCGACCGGCAGCACCGCCGTCGCGTCGTCCGGGCCATCCGGAAGGGCGTCCGCGGGCGCGGAGGCTTCGGCGGCCGCGTCCGAAGGGCCGTCAATCCCTTCCCCCCCGCATCCCGGCGTCGCGAGCGCACCGGCGAAGGCCGCGACCGCGACAAGAGCCGAACGGATCTCCATCGTCATCCCCTGCGGGCCGGAGGAGGCCATTGTACCGGTTCGGCGGGAACCGCCGGAAACCTGCACCGACCCGACCTGCCGGACGAAGAAGCAGGTCGCCGGGCAGCGGTCGTCGTTCCCCCGTTCCCGCAACCGCACCCGAGCCCGAGCCCGCACCCGGTCCACGTGCCCGAGCCCGCCCCGCCCCGCCCCGCCGTGCTATCATCCGCGGCCGGGTCGGGGAGGACGCCCGCTTGTCGGTCAAGGATCGCGTCAGGGAGGCCGGGGTCGTCGGCGCGGGAGGCGCCGGGTTCCCGACCCACGTCAAGCTCGCCGCGCGCGTGGACACGGTCGTCGCCAACGGGGCGGAGTGCGAGCCGGTCCTGGTGACGGACCAGTGGGTGTCCGCGTGCCGCCCGGGCGACGTGGTGGACGCGCTCCGCGCGGTCGGCGGAGAGGTCGGCGCGTCGCGGCTCGTGCTCGCGGTGAAGCGCAGGTACGGCGCGCTGATCGGGCGGCTGCGCCCGTTCCTGGGCCGCGACGTCGAGCTGTTCGAGCTGGACGACTTCTACCCGGCCGGCGACGAGCAGGTCCTGGTGCACGAGGTCACGGGCCGCGTGGTGCCCGAGGGCGGGATCCCGCTCGAGGTCGGGTGCGTGGTCCAGAACGTCTCGACCCTGCTGAACATCCGGGACGCCATCGAGGGCCGCCCGGTGATCGAGAAGCACGTCACGGTCGCCGGCGAGGTGGCGCGTCCGGGCGTCTTCGTCGCGCCGATCGGGACGGCCGCGTCCGAGGTGCTGGCCTCCGCGGGCGGCGTGACCGTGCCGGCATTCCGCGTGATCGAGGGCGGGCCGATGATGGGCTCGCTGCTCGCGGACATCGACTCGCCGGTGACCAAGACCACGGCCGGCTACATCGTGCTGCCCGCGGACCACCCGGTCGTGACGCGCAAGTCGATGCAGCGCGCGCACGAGGTCCGGCGCGCCTCGTCGGCGTGCTGCGAGTGCCGGATGTGCACGGACATGTGCCCGCGCTACCTGCTCGGGCACCGGATCTACCCGCACCTCGCGATGCGCTCGGTGCACGCGGCGACCGACGACATCCCGCAGGTCCACGGGACCGCGTTCCTCTGCTCGCAGTGCGGGGTGTGCGAGGCCTACTCGTGCTCCATGGGCCTGTCCGCGCGCAGGGTGATCCAGGCGTTGCGCGAGCGGCTCGTCGCGGCGGGCGTGAAGAACCCCTGCCGCGACCGCCCGCCCGCCCGCGAGGCGCAGGCGTGGGCGCGCGTCCCGAAGCCGCGCATGACCGAGCGCCTGGGCCTGGGCCACGTCCACCTGCCCGCCACGGGCGCGCCGCAGCCCGTGAACCCGCCGTGGGAGGTGAGGATCCCGTTGAAGCAGCACACCGGCGCCCCGGCCGTGGCCGTCGTGAGGCGCGGCGACCGCGTGAAGGCGGGCGGCCTGGTCGGGGAGATCCCGGAGGGCGCGCTCGGCGCTCGCGTCCACGCCTCCATGGACGGGGTGGTGACGGACGCGGACGCGCACGCGGTCCGCATCGCGCGGAGGGCATGACCTTGGCGGAGGTTTCGACCGTGGACGAGGCGACCCTTCCCCGCACCCCCGCCATCGGGCTGCTGGAGCTGACCTCGATCGCGCGCGGCGTGGTCGCGTGCGACGCCATGGCCAAGCGCGCGCCCGTGGAGGTGGTCCGCTCGCAGACCGTGTGCCCGGGCAAGTACGTGGTCCTGATCCGGGGCGACGAGGAATCCGTGCGCGAGTCCATGGAGGTCGGCGTGCACTACGCGGGCGGCCACCTCGTGGACCGGATCGTCATCCCGAACCTGCACGAGCAGGTGGTGCCCGCGCTGCTCGCGACGCAGCCGCTGCCGGGCCTCCGGGCGGTCGGCATCATCGAGACGTTCTCGGTCGCCTCGACCATCGCGGCGGCCGACGCCGCGTGCAAGGCCGCCGAGGTGACGCTGATCGAGGTGCGCATGTCGAACGGGCTCGGGGGCAAGGCCTACGTGACCATGTCGGGCGACCAGTACGCGGTCGAGGCGTCGGTCGCGGCGGGCGTGGCCGCGGTCGAGTCCGGCCTGCTGCTCCGCTCCGAGGTGATCCCTGCGCCTCACCCCGACCTCGGCAAGGCGCTACTCTGACGGGCAGGCGGCATTCACCGGCCCGATGCAGGCCCCGTCCCAGCACAGCCCGCTCGCGCAGGCGTCGCCCTGCCCGCACCGCGCCCCGATCTCCCCCCCCATGTACGCCACGCAGCGCTCGCCGTCGCACGCGAGGCCGGGGCCGCAGGAGTCCGTCTTCCGGCCGGACTGCGGGTCCGGCGCGCAGCCGTCGCCCGCCTTCAGCCACGCCGCGCACGTGCGGGCCGCGGGATCGCACCGCAGGTCCGGCAGGCACGCGGAGTCCTGCCAGCACTGCGCGCCGGCTTCGGCCGGGGCCGCGGCGACGCAGGAACCCGAGAGCCACGAGCTGGCGACGGTGCCGGAGCACGTGAAGCCTTCCGGGCACACGGCGATCGAGCCGTCGCCGAGCGTGCCGCACGCAGGCGGGGTGGAGGTCGAGAGGACCGCGGCACGGCAGCGGCCGTCGAAGCACGTCGTGCCGGCCGCGCACGGCACCCACATCGCGCTCCCGCACTCCTGCCCCCGGGCGAGGCCCTTGACGCACGTCTGGCCGGACCCGGACCAGACGCAGGCGAGGCCCGGGCCGCATCGCGCCCCGCCGAGCACGCCTGCGTTGCACGTCCCGCCCTCGGCGAGCGCCTTCTCGCATTGCCCCCCGCAGCCCGGGGCCTTGCAGTGGAGCCCCTCCGCGCACTCGGCCTCGTGCAGGCACGGCCCGCCCTCGAGCCGGCGGCCCGTCATCGCGCCGGGACAGCCGGGCATCCCGCCGAGCAGATCGGGGCCGGGCAATCGGCTCGTGCACGCGCCCTCGGCGTCGTCCGCAACCGCGCACGCCCGCATCGCGTCGAGATCGAAGGAGATCGCGTCCCTCGCGGTCTGCGCCTCGAACATCGCGGCCAGAGCCCTGCACCTGCGGGCCGCGTCGTCCGGCCCCGCGGGCGCGGACCAGATCGCCGTCGAGACCCCGTACACGGTCACCTCGTACGCGCACCGCTCCGCCGCGCGCCGCGACGCCTGCGACGATATCAGGCACGCCTCCTCGTAGACCGACGCGCCGGCAGGCGCCGAGCCAGCCGCGCAGCCGAGGACCGCGATCGCCGGCAGGGCAGGTGTGAGAAGCCTCATCGACGTGCGCTCCGAAGGTCCGCGCAGAGTGTAGCACCCCTTTGCGACCACCCCGCAAGGTGCTACCCTCGCCCACGATGGACCTGCGAAAGAGCAAGTACATCCTGCCGAACCTCTTCACGCTCGCGAGCGTGTTCTTCGGGTTCGTCGCGGTGGTCTCCTGCCTCGGCACCCCCACGGACGCCGCGTTCCGCCGCGCCGCCATCGCGATCCTGGTGGCGGGGGTGGCGGACTCGCTCGACGGCCGCGTGGCGCGCATGACGCGGACCGCCACGAAGTTCGGGATCCAGCTCGACTCGCTCGCGGACGTGCTCTCGTTCGGCATGGCCCCGGCCGTGCTCGGGTACGTGTGGGCGATGGGAGGGCTCCCCGCGCACGCCGGCGAGTTGATCGCGTTCGCGTACGTCTCGTGCGGCGCGCTCCGGCTCGCGCGGTTCAACGTGCAGGCGGACCACGGGCCGTCGGACACGTTCACCGGCCTGCCGATCCCGGCCGCCGCGAGCGCGGTCGCGCTGTGGGTGTGGGCCGGGACCGACCTTGACCTCCCGCACGAGGTCCGGGTGGCCACGATGCCGGTCGTCATGCTGGCCACGGCGATCCTGATGGTCAGCACCGTGCCCTACCCGAGCTTCAAGCACGTGAAGCTGCCGCTCGCCGGCCGGCTCGTGCTCATTGCCGTGGTCGCCGTCGTGATCGTCGCGGCCGTCCGGACCCGCGCGAGCGCGGTGCTCCTCGGCCTCGCGCTGGTCTTCATCACGCTGGGCCCGGTGGGTTGGGCGGTGCGGCTGCCGTCGCGCCTGAGGCGCCTTCGATCGCGCCGGCAGGCGGCCGGGACGGAGCCGCGGTCGGAGCCCGCCCCCGAGGACGAACTCTAGCCCCCCATCGCCTCCTCGGCCTCGCGGATCGTCTCGTCGTCAAGCTCCTCGTCGGCCGCGCGAGCGTCCTCCACGGCCTGGGCGGCGGTCTTTGCGCCGAAGATGGCGGTGGTGACGCCGGGCTGGGCCACGACCCAGGCGGTCGCGAGCTGCGCGGGCGAGATGCCGCTCCGCCGCGCCAGCGCGGTCAGCCTCTTCGCGGCGTCGAGGTTGAGCAGGAATTCCTCCCCGTGGAAGCGGGGGTCCTTCAGGCGCACGTCGCCGGTCTCGAGGCGGCGGCCCTCCTCGAACCGGCCGGTCAGCAGGCCGCGCGCCAGCGGCTCGTACGCGAGGAAGCCCAAGCCCTTCTCGCGGCAGAAGGGCAGCACGGCCTCCTCGGCCTTGCGTTTCAGCAGGTTGTACGACGACTGGAGGGTGACCGCGCCCGCACCGAACGCCTTGTGGAGGTCCTCGATCGTGGTGTTGCAGACGCCGATCGCGCGGACCTTGCCCTCGATGACGAGGTCCTGCATCGCGCGCACCGCGTCGTCGATCGGCCACGCGGCCTCGACCCAGTGCACCTGGAGCAGGTCCACCCAGTCGGTGCGCAGCCGCCGGAGAGACCCCTCGCACTGCTCGCGGATCCCCTCGGGCGACAGGTCGAACTTGAGGCTGCCCGGGCGGATCTCGATCGGCCCGCACTTGGTCGCGAGGAAGACGTCCTTCCGCGACGGGCCGAGCGCCTCCCCGAGCACCTCCTCGGCGTGGCCGTCCCCGTAGAGGGGCGCGGTGTCGAACAGGTTGACGCCGAGGTCCATCGCCCGGCGGATCGCCTTGATGCTGTCGCCGTCGTCGACCCTCCCCCAGTCGCGGCCGCCGATGGCCCAGGTGCCCATTGCGACGACCGACACGTCGAATCCCGTCGAGCCGAGCTTGCGGTAGCGCATTTGACACCCTTCTCGGGGCCCCCGTATCATCGTCCGGGGCTCGCCCGACTTCAAGTTCGTTGCAGGAGCCCGACCCCTTCTCGGGAGCGGAGATGCAAGCTTTCTTCAGGTTGGCCGTGGTCGTCGCGGTCGCGGTGCTCGCCCCCTCGTGGGTCGCGGCGCAGCCGGCGGGCGACGAGGCGAAGGCACGGGCGCAGGCGCAGTCGGCGCGGGGCCAGGAACTGTACGAGGCCGGCCGCTACCTCGAGGCCGCGAACGCGTTCGAGGAGGCCCAGACGGTCTTCCCGCACCCGAACAACCTGTTCAACGCGGCGAAGGCGTACGAGAAGCTCGCGGACTACGACCGCGCGGCCAAATCGTACCGGGAGTTCCTGGACTTCTACGAGCGGGTGAACGGGCGGCTCGCCCCGGAGGCCGCGGACGTCGAGCGCACGATCACGCTGCTCAGGGAGAAGGCGTACCTCGCGCTGCCGGAGATCACGATCGACTCGGACCCCGGCGGCGCGGACGTGTCGATCGACGAGCCGGGGAAGATCCTCGGCCAGACCCCCCACACGACCCACCTGCCCGAGGGCACGCACCGCGTGTTCCTGAAGAAGCCCGGGTTCCAGGGCATCGAGCGCGAGTTCGTGGTGCGCTCGCGCGAGCCGCTCCGGATGACGTTCGCGTTCGAGCGCGAGCGGTCCGAGGGCGGCCTGCGCTTCCGCGTGAACGTGCGCAAGGCCCGCATCTACGTGGACGGGAAGGTGCACGCGGTCACGCCGTTCCACGAGACCCTGCTCGTGCCGTCGGGCCCGCACCAGATCCTGATCGAGAAGGAGCGTTACAGCCAGGTCGCCCGCTCGGTGGAGGTCGCCAACAACTCGGTGCAGGAGGTCAACGCGACCCTGTACCTGACGAGCCCGGGCTTCTCGTGGCGCGGGTACGTCGGGGTGACGGGCATGGCGCTCGGGACCGCGACGCTCGCGACCGCGCTGTTCTGGGCGCGGCCCGAGGCGAACAAGCGCTTCCCCGGCGAGTCCGGGTTCGATACGCTGAAGTCGCTGACCTACGCCGGGTACGGGGTTGGCGGCGCGCTGCTCGCGGGGGGGATCGGGCTGTTCGTGTGGGAGTTCACGCGCAAGGCCGTCGAGCCCGAGGACGTGGCCGCCGCGCCCGCGCCGGCATCCGCGCCGGCGGTGTCCGCGGGCATCGCGCCGGACGGGAGCGCCTGGATCGGCGCCGTGGGGAGGTTCTGAGATGCGAGCGAGCCTTTCCGTCCTCCTCCCCGTGCTGCCGGCCATCGCGGCGTGCGTGACGGGCCGCACCCCGCCCGAGCCGACGAAGCTGGTGCCGGTCGACACCAGCGTGACCTTCGCGTTCGGCGGCGGCGACGGGCAGTGCTTCCCGCTCGAGAAGACCCAGAACGATGGATTGTGTGACCTCGCGTTCTCCCAGGACGTCAAGAAGGCGTGGCCGCTGCGGAAGGTCCGCATCGCGCCGTTCGCGATCGAGGAGCACGAGGTCACGAACTTCCAGTACGAGCACTGCGTGCTGCTCGGGAAGTGCGACGAGCCGGTCGCGTTCGCGGTCGGCGCCATCCAGGAGCAGTACTTCGCGAACCCGACGTACCACGACTACCCGGTCCTGAACCTCTCGCACCGGATGGCGGAGCAGTACTGCGCGTTCGTCGGCCGCCGGCTCCCGTACGAGTGGGAATGGGAGCGGGTCGCGGCCGGCTCCGACCCCGAGGGCAAGCGCAAGTACGCGATCGCGGGCGACCGGGACCTGCGGGAATGCCTGGGCAAGGACGGGCTCAGGGTCCAGATCGTCGGGTGCAACGGCAACGACCTGCCGGCGCCGGTGATGTCGAACGCGGACGACTTGGTGCAGGAAGGCGGGCAGGCGATCTACGACCTGACGGGGAATGTGGCCGAGTACGTGGCAGGCTACTTCCGCGAGGGCGTCACCTGCAAGGAGGAGATTCCGGCCTCGTGCGACTGCTGGGCATGTACGGACGACAACTGCAAGGGCGCGTGCTACACGGTGTGCGACACGTGCAAGACCGCGCCGTGCTTCAAGAGGTGCGCGAAATACCCGATCTGCATCGAGCACCAGGACGGCGCCGTGCCGAACGCTCACGACGCGCTGTTCGTCCCGGCCGGGACGCTGCGGCTGGCGCGCGGCGGGTCGTATCACGACACGGCCGCGCAGACGTGCTTCGCGTACACTACCGACCGCACCCGCACGGTCGCAACGGACGAGTCCAAGAAGTCCACGCCGAACGGCGTCCGCTGCGCGGTGGACCTGTGACGCGCGCCCGGCCGCGCCTCGCCGCGGCCGTCGCAATCCTCCTGTTCCCTGCGCTCGCGGTCGCCAGGCCGGCGAAACCCGCGTCGCCGCTCGCGCCGCTGGTCGCGCTGGAGCGCACCGGCGCGCGCGTCGGGGCGTGGTTCGAGGCGGACGGGCGCGAGGTCGCGTCGCTGCACCCGGACGACCTCCTGAACCCCGCGTCCGTGTCCAAGGTCTTCACCGCGGCGGTCGCCATCGAGCGGCTCGGGCCGGACCGGACGCTCGAGACGCGCGTGTCCCTGTCCGGCGATGGCGGCGCGACCGCGATCGCGGTCGAGGGCGCGGGCGACCCGTCCCTCACCGGAGCGGACCTGGCCGCTCTCGCGCGCTGCGTGAAGGACGCCGGGGTCGCGACGGCGGCCCGCGTCGTCGTGTCGGGCGGGCCGTTCGACGCGGCGACCCTGCCCCCCGCGTTCGATTCCAGGCGGACCGACTCCGCGTACCGGGCGGGCGTGGCCGGGTTCCAGGTGGACCTGAACGCGATCCGGGTGACCGTGACGCCGGGCGCGAAGGGCGCGCCCCCGTCCGTTGCGGTCGCGCCGGCCTCGGGCTACGTGAAGGTCGTCAACGAGGCCGTGTCCCGCGGCAAGGGGAAGCGCAAGCCGCTCGCCGTCCGGACCCGCGTTGGCGCGGACGGCCGCCTGGTCGTCCACGTGACCGGCTCCTCCCCCGCGAAGGACCCGTTCGTCGCGTTCCGGCGCGTCCCGGACCCGATCGCGAACGCGGGGGCCGTGTTCCTCGCCGCGCTGTCGCAGGCCGGGGTCGCGCCGCCGGCCCGCTTCGAGGCAGGCGCTCCGCCGCCGGGCGCCCGGGTCGCGTGCACGCACCGCTCGAAGCCGGTGCGCGACCTGGTCGTGCCGATGCTCAAGGACAGCCTGAACCCGATCGCGGAGAGCCTGCTGAGGCTGGCCGGCGCGGAGGGGGCGGGCGGGCCGGTCGGGTTCGCGGAGGGCGCGGCGGCGCTCGACGCGTTCAACGCGCGGACGGTCGGGCTCGAGCCGGGGACGTGCGCCTTCCGCAACGGATCGGGGCTGTACGACGCGAACCGGGTCTCGGCGCGCGCGATCGTGCGGCTGCTGGACTGGATCCGGCGGTCGCCGAGCGGGCCGGCGGTGATCGCGGCCCTGCCGGTCGCGGGCCTGGACGGCACCATGAAGTCGCGCCTGAGGGGGACGGCGCTCGCGGGGCGCGTCCGCGCGAAGACCGGCACGCTCGACGAGGTGGTCAGCCTCGCGGGATGGATGGACGCGGTCGACGGGCGCGAGGTCGCGTTCGCGGTGATGGTCGCGGCGCCGAAGCTCGACGCCCGCAGGGCGCGGAAGGCGATCGACGAGAGCCTGCTGGGGATCGCTAGTGGCCGCGCCTCCCCGGAACGGCCCCACCCGCCGGCTTCCGGGCCGAAGACGCCGCCCTGATGCGCGTCGCCTCGAATCGCCGCGAAATCGCGCGGGCGACGTCTTCTACATTCGTGAATCGGAAGCCGGCGGGAGAACAGGGTCTTCCTAAAGGGATCCTGCGGCTCGGGGATGCGTCCGTGGACCCCCGGGCTACGACCCCCCGCGCTTGCCCGCACGGTGGTCGAGGTTGAGGATGGCCGCGCTCTTGTCGCCGACCATCGCGAGGTGCGCGGCCCACTGCTCGGCCGACTTCTCCTCCTCGACCTGCTCCTTGACGAACCACGCCAGCTCGACCTGTGCCGCGTAGTCCTTCGCCGAGAGAGCGGCTTCGTGGAGCCTGTGGAACAGCCCTGTGACCTTCTTCTCGTGCTCGGCGACCTGCCGGAATACGTGGGCCACGCTGTCCCACGCCGCCGGCGGCGCCGGGACCGCCGGGATCGCGGGGGCGCCGCCGCGGTCCACGAGGTGCTCCAGGAGCTTCAACGCGTGGCCCCGCTCCTCGTTCGCCTGCGTC
The DNA here is from genome assembly GCA_016875475.1 of Deltaproteobacteria bacterium. Taxonomy (GTDB): domain Bacteria; phylum Myxococcota_A; class UBA9042; order DTJE01; family DTJE01; genus VGRB01. The sequence continues at coordinate 1,320 of VGRB01000055.1, read as the reverse complement.
ATGAGCCACGACGCGAAGCCGGGCAGGTTCTGCGAACCGCACCACGCGGACATCGCGAGGTACAGGTTCGACGAGTACAGCTCGTGCCCGATCTGCTGGTTGAACACGTCCTGGAGCGCCTTGTCCATCGGAACCACCTCCTCCCATCGGCACGCACCTGCGCGGGCCGGGCAGACAACCTGGCGGAAATGATTGGTCCTGGTTGCCGGGGGCGCAATGCCCCCCCTGCTAACCCCGCGCCGCGACAGGGACGTCGCGCGCAGCCGCGGCCCCCGCCAGGCCGCCCAGCTCGAGCGTGGCGGTGCGATCCGCGACGAGGCGACAGCGCGGAGCGCTCGAGCGGAGGGGTGCTTGACGCCGGTTCGCGCGGAACAGAAAATGGTTTGGACCGATATCTCCTCCGGGAGACGACCCGGAGGGAGCGATGGGTGAGTTCATGGGCGGCTCGATCGAGGTGCTGAAACAGATCCGCGACGGCATCGAGACCATGGGCGCCAACGTGACGGAAGCCCTGGGCACGATGAACCGCCGCCTCGACGCCATGGGCGAGGACATCCGGGGCGTGAACGCCCGGCTCGTCCTGGTGGAGGCGCGGCAGGCCGAAACGAACGCGCGGCTGGACGAGACGAACGCGCGGCTCGACCAGACGAACGCGCGGCTCGACCAGACGAACGCGCGGCTCGACCAGACGAACCTGCGCCTCGACCGGATGATCCGCATCATGGGCGGCCACTGGCGCGACCACGACCAGAGGATCCGGCGGCTGGAGGAGCGGGTGGACGTGCTCGCCGGGGGGCGGAAGGCGTCCTGATCGCGCGGCCGGCCGACACCCCGCCCGGCGGTCAGCGCCGGTGGATCACCCCGACGTCGTCAACCCAGAACGTGCTCGGGATCGACTTCCGGACCTGGTCCTTCCTGTGGCGGATCCGCCACTTCTTGTCGATGAGCAGGTTCAGGATCTCGGTGCGGACGCGCTGCGTTTCGTTCTCGTCGAGCATGCGGTCCACGAGCACGGGCGCCATCTCCTCCTGGCCCATCTCGGCCAGCCCCTGCACCGCCTGCACCCGGAACTCCTCGCTCTCGTCGTTCATGAACGCGAGGAGCCGCTCGCGCACCCGCGGCTCCCGGAACTCGCGCAGGTTCGACACCAGCTCGACCTTCCGCTTGATGTCGCGGTCGAAGATCGCCTCCATCGCGTCGATGATCCGGAGCAGCTCGGCCACCGTGCGGTCGTCGCCCACGATCCGTCGAAGCGCCTTCACGGCCCAGAACGGCGCGTCGTCCTTCTCCAGGAACTCCAGGATGGGCGGCACCGCGGGG
>VGRB01000054.1 GCA_016875475.1 Deltaproteobacteria bacterium | reverse complement strand
GGAAAGGCCATCGCGCGCCGGGCCATGGAGCGCGGCACGGGCGCGCGCGGGCTCCGGTCCATCATGGAGCGCGTGATGCTCGACGTCATGTTCGACCTCCCGAGCGAGAAGGACGTGAAGGAGGTCGTCGTGAACGAGGAGTCCGTGCTCGCGGGCGAGCAGCCGCTGATCGTGCTGTCGGCCGACGCGGAGACGGCCTGACCCCCCCCCGCCGAGCCGCCATCTTGCGCGCCCGCGCCTCGCGGTCAATAATCGCGTCCGCCATGAAGCAGATATTCGCACCGTGGCGCATGACCTACATCAGCCAGGAAGACGGCGCCCGGCCCGGCTGCCCGTTCTGCGACCTCCCGGCGCAGGGCGCGTGCGAGGACACGCTGATCCTGTGGAAGGGCCCGGCGGCGTTCGTGATCCTGAACCGCTACCCGTACGTGTCCGGGCACCTGCTGATCGTCCCGAACCGGCACGTGGACGACCCCGTGGCCCTGCCGCCGGACGAATGGGCGGCCGCGCTCGCCGTCGTGCCGCACGCGGTCGCGGCGCTGCGCGAGGTCTACCGCCCGCACGGCTTCAACATCGGGATGAACGTCGGCCGCGCCGCCGGCGCCGGGATCGACGGCCACATCCACGTCCACGTGGTGCCCCGGTGGGGGGGGGACACGAACTTCGTGCCCGTCCTGTCCGACACCCGGGTCATCCCGGAGGCGCTCGAGGTGACGTACCGGAGGCTCCTGCCTTCGTTCGAACGGCTCGACCAGGAGAGATGAAGATGAAGAGGCTGCTGCTGGTGCCGATCCTCGTCCTGTGGCCGGCGCTCGCGTCCGCGGACATGGCGCTCGACTTCTACAGGGAGGGCGTCAAGCTCGGGAACGAGAACAAGGTCGAGGAGGCGCTCTCCAAGTTCCAGAAGTCCGTCATGCTCGAGCCGAAGGTCTTCATGTACCAGCTGAAGCTCGGCTATGCGTACGAGATGCTCGGCCGCCTGCCCGAGGCGCGGGCGACGTACGAGGCTGCGTTGAGGCTGCGGGGCGGCGCCGACGCGTTCCGGGCCCACAACGGGCTCGGGAACGTCCTGCGGCGGACGCGGCTGTTCGACCTGGCCGAGGCAGAGTACCTGACGGTCCTCAAGTCCAAGCCGAAGTTCGCGGACGCGATGAACGGGCTCGGCGTGCTGTACGCGGAGACCGAGCGGTTCGACAAGGCCGCGGAGTGGTACGCGAAGTCGTTCAAGGCGGACCCGAAGGACGAGGAGGCGGCGTTCAAGGCGGCCAACGTCTCGTGGCGCATGAAGAAGTACGACGACGCGATCGGCTGGTACAGGAAGGCGATCGACCTGAAGCCCGACTACATCGACGCCCGGTTCGGCCTCGGCCTCGCGCTCAAGGAGAAGGGCGACACGGAGGGCGCGAAGGTCGAGCTGAAGAAGGCCTGCGACGGCGGCGTGAAGCAGGCCTGCAAGCACCTCTTCCAGCTCTAGCCCCCCGCCGGACGGTCCCCCGATGCGAATCCTCGGCGCGGTCCTCGCCTCCGCCGCGTGCCTCGCGCTCGCGCTGCCGGACGCCGGCCTGTGGCCGCTCGCCTTCGTCGCCTGGACCCCGCTGCTCCTGGTGCTGCCGCGCACGGGCGCGTGGAAGGCGCTGCTCGCGGGCTGGCTCGCCGGGGCGCTGGCGAACGCCGCGATCTTCCACTGGATCTCCCACACCGCGATCTCGATGAGTTCCTTCCCTCCGATCGCGGCGGCCGGGGTGCTCGCGGCCTACGCGGCCTGGTCGGGCCTGTCCGTCGGCGTCGCGGCGCTGCTGGTGCGGCCGCTCGCCGCCGGGCGCCTCGCCGCGCTGACCGTACCCGCGGCCGTCGTGGTCGTGGAGTGGCTCTGGCCGCACCTCTTCCCGTGGCACCTCGGGAACGCGTTCTTCCGGGTCCCGCTCCTGCTGCAGGGGATGGACGTGACCGGCGTCTACGGCGGCTCGTTCGTGGCGGTGTCGGTCGCCGCGTCGGTGGCCTCGGTGCTGCGCGCCGGGGGCCGTGCGCGGTTCCTCGCCTTCGTGCCCGCGGCCGTCGTGCTCGCGGCGTGGCTCGGGTACGGGGCGGTGCGGCTCGCGCAGGTGCGCGACGCGGCGCCGGCGGGCGTGGTGCGGCTCGCGCTGGTGCAGCCGGACATCACGGCCGAGGACAAGAAGCACAAGGACGCGGCGAGCCGGAAGGCCCTGTTCGCCCGCCTGACCGGGCTCACCGGGTCGGCCGACCTCTCCCGCGTCGACGCGGTGGTCTGGCCCGAGGGCGCCTTCCCGTTCTACTTCGCGCTCGACGCCGGCGGCCGGAAGGGCTGGGAGAACGTGGTCGAGACGTCGCGGCGGCTGGTCGAGTTCGTCCGGGGCACGGGGAAGACCCTGGTCTTCGGCTCGCTGACGAAGCCCGGCGACCGCGCGCGCAACTCGGTCGTGATGCTCGGGCCGGACGGCGCCGAGGTCGGGCGCTACGACAAGCGGAAGCTGCTCGCGTTCGGCGAGTACATGCCCTTGTCCGACGTGTTCACGGGCCTGAAGAAGGCGGTCAAGGAGGTCTCCGACATGGAGGCCGGCACCCGGCCGGTGGCGCTCCCGATCGGCGGCGCGAAGGCCCTTCCGTCGATCTGCTACGAGGCGATCCTGCCGACCTTCACGCGGGAGGCGCTCGAGGAGACGGGGGCGGACCTCGTGCTGAACTTCACGAACGACGCGTGGTTCGGCGAGAGCGGCGCGCCCGCGCAGCACCTGATGGTGCAGGTCCCGCGCGCGGTCGAGCTGCGGGTGCCGCTCGTGCGCCAGACCGAGACGGGGATCTCCGCGATCGTGACCGCGGCCGGCGACTTCGTGCACGAGACGGGCGTCCACGAGCGGCGCGTGGACCTCGTGGACGTGGCGTACGGCGCGGGCGTTTCGAGCCCCTACCGCGCGATCGGCGACCTGTTCGCGTGGCTCTGCGCCGCGGGCACGCTCGCCGCGATCGGCGTGCCGGCCGTAGCGCGCTACCGCAGCGGGAAGAAGTCGCGTTCCGCCAGGATGGGATAGTCGAGCACCGTCTGGAGGAGCAGCGCCGCGACCGCGAACAGGATCGAGGAGATGGACACGAAGAGCGTGACGTACTCGTGCCACGGGCGGCGTCGCACGAGCAGGGCGAGCAGCAGCAGGGACACGCCGACGCACAGCAGGACGACGAACGCGAACAGCCTCACGTCCACCACGATCCAGCCGGCGTAGAGTCCCGACCTCAACCGTTCTTCCTCACTTCCTGGTACTCGCTGTCGGTGTTGACGGCCCAGAGGTCGTGGGCGGCCCCGTCCAGGTTCTCGATCGCGAGCAGCCCGGTCAGGATCGAGTGGTCCGCGTTGTTGTACTTGAACATGCCGCCGCGGCCGACCGGCTGGAGGTTCGAGAAGCCGCGGAGCCAGTCCGCGATCACGTCGAGGTGACGTTCGTAGCCGATTCGATACACCGGGTACGCGTGCGGGATGCGGACGACCATGCCGTCGGTGACCGAGGCGTCGCGCAGGAGTCCGGTCGCGACCGCCTCCCGGCGGCCCAGGGCGAAGGCGTCCTCGTCCGTGCCGGCCCAGAGCGCCTCGTGCGGCGAGGTCATGTACTCGAGCGCGATCGCGCTGGTGCCTTCGACCGGGACCATCTCGGGCGACCAGTTCCCGAAGTTCTGGATCCGGGCGACCTTCAGTTCGGGCGAGTGGACATAGATCCAGTTGTCCGGGAACAGGGCCGCACGGTCCACGATCAGGTTCACGGTCATCATGCTGCGGAACACGAGCGCGTCGGCCGCGGCCCGTACCGCGTCGGGTGCGGGGGGGTCGAGGCTGCGGACCAGGTCGGTCAGCGGCATCGACGAGATCAGGTGCCGGACCGGGACCTCCCTGCCGCCAGCCAGGACCGCGGTCGCGCGCATCCCGTCGCGGCGCACCGCCTCGACCGGGGCGCACAGGCGGACGCTGCCGCCGGCCGTCTCGACCTGCTGCGCCATCCGCTCGTACATCATGCCCGGGCCGAGGCGCGGGTAGTGGAAGCGCTCGATCAGGCTCGTGACGTCGCCGCGCGACCCGAAGATCGCGTTCCAGGCGGCGCGGCCGAGCGACAGGTTCCTGATGCGCTGGGCGGCCCAGGACGCGGCGATCTCGGTGCACGGGACGCCCCATACCTTCTCGGAGTAGGTCTTGAAGAAGATCCCGAACAGGCGGCGACCGAACCGGGCCGTCACCCAGTCCTCGAAGGTCGCGGCCTCGCGGTCGGATGTGGTGGCGCGTGCGACCGCCCAGGAGGCGATGCAGCGCGCGGCCTCGATCGGCCCGAGGTTCGCGAGCGCGTTCGAGGCGCGGAGCGGGTAGTCGAAGAAGCGGCCGCGATAGAGGATGCGCGACATGCGCGGCCGGACGAGCAGGTCGGGCCCGAGCACCTCCTCCCAGAGCCGCTGCACCTCGTCGAACTTCGTGAAGAAGCGGTGGCCGCCGAGGTCGAACCGGTAGCCGTTGCGAGTGACGGTACGGCTGATGCCGCCCACCTCGCCGGTCGCCTCGAGGACGAGCGAGGGGCGGCCGGAGCCGGCAAGGGCGCGGGCGGCCGCGAGTCCCGCGGGCCCTGCGCCGACGACCACGACAGGTGCTTCCATGCCTTGGGGGTCTCCGCCCGCACCCGGGGCGGCAACGTATCACGTCGGGCGCCGGAACCGCAAACTACCCCCTTGACTTCGCGCGGATTTACAATCACGCCGACCTCGGGCCCGGGTGGACGGGACCGACCACGGAGCGTGACATGAGGAAGCTGACGTACGTGTTCTACGTGCTCGCCGCGGCGGGCGCGCTGCTGGGGCTGTGGTACAGCAGCGTCTCCACGCTCGACCACACGCGGCACCTCGACCGCCAGGAGCACGGGATGAACTGCTCGCTGGCGCCGGGATTCGGCGAGGTGAGCCTGCTCGCGGGCGGCCAGGAGGGCTGCAAGACCGCGCTGCTGTCGCCGTACTCGTCGTTCTGGCGGGACCGGCACTGGGGCGGCGTGCCCTACTCGCTGCTCGCGATGGGCCTGTTCGCCTTCGCGCTGGCGCTGTCGGTGTGGGGGCTCGCGGGCGGCAAGGGGCACCGGCTCGCGCCGGCCACGTTCCTGCTGCTGTCGGGGCTCGCGGCGGCCACGGCGTCGGCGGTGTTCTTCTCGATATCGGTGTCGAAGCTGCACACGATCTGCACGACCTGCGCGGGGACGTACCTGAGCTCGGCCATCCTGCTGATCGCGGCCGCGCTCGCGTTCCTGACGGGCCGGTCGGACCGGAAGAACGAGGCCGAGCCCGAGGCGGGCGGGACGACGCTCTTGTCGCTCGGCGTGCTGGCGGTCGAGATGGGCATCGCGACCTTCCTGCCGGTGCTGGTCTATCTCTCGACGGTCCCGGACTACACGAAGTACGTGGACCCGTGCGGCGCCGGCGCGGGCGCGAGCGCGGGGACCTGCGTGTGCGAGAAGCTCGCGAGCAGCGAGGGCGCGGGCGTGGTGACCGGCGGCGCGGCCGGCGGGCCCGAGGCGATCATGGTCATCGACCCGCTGTGCCCGCAGTGCGAGGCCCTGCACCGGCGCCTGGGCGAGTCGGTCCTGGGGAAGACCCTGTCCTACAAGTACTTCCTGCTGCCGCTCGACGCGGAGTGCCTGGACTGGCTGCTCAAGGACTCGATGCACCCCGGCTCGTGCCTGCTGTCGAAGTCGCTGATCTGCGCGGGCGGGCAGGCGGAGGAGATGCTCTCCTGGATGTACGACAACCTGGAGGAACTGCGGAAGGACGGGATCGGCAAGCAGTTCGACGCGATGCGGCAGAAGGTCGTGGCGAAGTTCCCGGGCGTGAAGGAGTGCATCGACCTGCCCGACACGAAGAAGAAGATATGGGACTCGATGCAGCGGTTCGGCATCCCGAACAAGATCCGCATCGAGACCCCGCAGCTCTTCGTGAACGGCAAGCGGATGTGCGTCGAGGACACGGACCTCGGGCTCGAGTTCGCGCTCGCGCGGCTCCTGGGCAAGTGAGGGAGGGACCATGAAGACCGCATGGATCGTGAACGGCGTGGTGATGGTCGCGATGGTCCTCGGGCTGTGGCTCGGGACGAAGGGCATGGTGGGAGCGGCGGTCCATCGGCTCGACCACCCGGACGAGGCGGGCGTGGCCAGGGCCGCGGCGCCCGTGCTGACCCAGGCCGAGCAGGCGTACTGCACGGAGGGGCTGAAGACCGTGCTGAGGAACGTGCTCACCAAGTGCGGGCTGATCGGCGGCGGCCGCAAGGGCTGCCAGCCCAAGGAGCTGCGGAACGCCGCGCAGATCGACGATCGCGAGTTCAACGCGCTGTTCGCGCCGCTCGCCAAGCGGGGCGGAGTGATCCTGTTCGACCCGACGAAGTCCGAGCTGGACGCGGGCTCGAAGGCCATGATCGACAAGCTGTGGGCCGACCAGCGCGGAGCGTCGTGGTTCTTCGTGGTGGCGCGCGCGTCCCCGGACGGCAAGACCGAGGAGAACGAGAAGTACTCGCACGAGCGGGCCAACTCGGTCCTGTTCCATCTCGAGGACCGTTTCAAGGATCCGGACATCGAGAAGAAGGTCGGCCTGCTGTGGCTCGGCGAGGAGTTCGCGCAGCTCGGGACGGACTTCTGCGACTGGGACCGGTCGCGGCCGGACGTCGCCTGCCACCGGGAGTCCGAGTTCGCGGGCATGCCGAAGCGCGAGGCCGCGAAGGCGCTGGCGCAGCAGAACAAGGACATGAACCGGAGCGCCGTGATCTCGTGGATCGACTGCCGGCTGTAGGCAGGGCATTTCACCGCAGAGTCCTCGGAGCCCACAGAGACGAAGAGGGGTTGGAACGGCGTGGCGAAACTCATCGGCGTCCTCGTGCTGCTCGGGGCGATCGCGCTGCTCGGCGTGTTCGCGTGGCCGCTGCTCCACCCGGAGGACATCCCGGGCGGCGGCAGGGGCGCTGCCAAGGGCCCCGAGGCCGGGGCGTCGCGGGCGATGCGGGCGACGACGGAGACGGTGACGTCGCAGCCGGATCCCGGGACCGCACCCGAGGTCCCGGCAACCGCCGCGACCGCGGACACTGCCGCCGCGCCGTCGGGGCCGCTCTGCGACACGCTGAACGACGCCGCCTCGGGCCGCTCGATCCAGCTCCCGAACGTGCCGCTGGTCCGGCGCGGCCCGCCGGTCCGGGCGCCCGCGTGGACGTGGGTGAACCTCTGGGCGGCCTGGTGCAAGCCGTGCAAGGAGGAGATGCCGCTGCTCGCGGCCTGGGCGCGGGACCTTCGCGCGCGCGGCGCGGCCGTGCGGGTGGTCTTCCTGAGCCTCGACGACGACGAGCGCCAGCTCCAGCGCTACATGCGCGGCGAGGGCGCCGGGATCGAGGGGGACTTCCTGTGGACCGAGGACGCGTCCGCGCGGGCCCGGTTCATGAACGCGGCCGGACTCGAGGACTCCCCGACGCTGCCGGTCCAGGTCCTGATCGACCCCGCCGGGAAGCTGCGGTGCGTCCGGGTCGGCAGCATCACCCGGAAGGAGATGGACGAGGCGACCCGGCTGTTCAAGTGGTAGGGCACGCAGCGACCACGCGCACCTTCATCCGGCCCGACAGCGCTACGACCGCCCGGACCAGCACGATGCGCCGCGGCCCCTCCCCGTCCGCGGCGCGGGCCGCGAAGGCCTGCCCCGTGCCCGCGACGGCATCGGTGGCGCCGCCCGCGCGCGCGACCTCCCACGACACGCCGGTCACGTAGGCCCGGTACGGGTCCGGCACGCGCAGCTTGAACGACCACGCGCCGTTCGCCGCCTGCCGCGCCTCCGCCGCGAGCCTGCCGGGGTCCACCGCGACGAACAGCCGCGGGTCCGCGGGGGGGACCGCGACGCGGGCGGTCGCGCGGCCGACGTTTCCGCCCGCCCCCACTTCGGCCTCCACCAGGGCCTCGCGGCCGGCCGGGACCGGCCCGGACCCGAGGTCGATCACGGCTGGGGCGCAGGCGGCGGGACCGAGAGCGACGACCGTCTCGTGCGCGGCGAGGCGGACCGCGGCGACCGCGTGCGGGAGGGCCCACCGGAAGGCGGGGTCGCCGTCGGACCCGTCCGGGCCGTCCGCGGCGAGCAGGCGGTACCCGGCCGCGGGCGAGGCGGGCGCGGGGAAGTGGACCAGCGTGGGCGGCACGGGAGGCCGGTAGCGGTTCGCGCCGTCGTTTGCCTCGGCGGCGGCGGCGGCGAGCACCGCCGGGAGAAGAAGCGGCACGACGAGTACGTCCGCGCAGCGCATCGCATCCCTTCGCGAGCCCCCGTATTCCCTCCCCGGTGCGGGTTGACGGTCCACGGGGGTTCCGTGCAATCATCCCCCTGGAACGGCGGGGTCGGTCCTGGGAACGGCGGGGTCGGTCCCGGGAGGTGCCGCGATGCGGATCCTCTACGGCGTGGTCGGCGAAGGCATGGGTCACGCGACGCGCAGCCGCGTGGTCCTGGAGCACCTGCTCGAGGCGGGTCACGACGTGCGCGTGGTCGTGTCGGGCCGGGCGCACCGGTTCCTGGTCGAGCGGTTCGCGGGGCGGCCGGGCATCTCGTTCCACGAGATCCACGGCCTGCACATGGACTACGCGGACAACGTGTTCCTGCTGGGCTCGTCGATCTGGACGAACCTCGAGCAGGCCCCCGCCGGAATCCTGAAGAACGTCGAGGTCTACCGCGAGGTCGCGGAGTCGGGCTTCGAGCCGGAGATGGTGTTCTCGGACTTCGAGAGCTGGGCCTACCTGTACGGGATCCGGCACCGTCAGACCTCGTCCGCGAACTCGCTGCTGGTGCCGGAGCTGCGGAAGCTCCCGTGGGAGTTCAGGGTCTACGGCATGGGGCGCGAGGCGGAGATGTGGAACGTCAGGTTGAAGGCGTTCTCCGAGAAGGGGTTCGTGGAGCGGTCGGCGGAGTACGCCGGGGCGCTCGAGGCGGGGTACCGGCCGGCGGACAACTCGATGCTTTTCGCGTGCGTGAACGATCTGTGCGACCGGGTGGCCGCGGGGTTGCCGAGGCCGGCGCGGCTCGAGACGGGGGGGATGGGGAACCGGGAAGGGGGGGAGCAGGACGAGGACGAGTAGCGGGCGCGGGCTCGGGTACGGGGACGGGAAACGGTGGAGGGCAGGATGGAGCGGAGGGAGTTCATGAAGGCGGCGATCGGGGCGGGGGCGCTCGCGGCGATTCCGGGGCTGGGGTCCGGGTGCGCCCACGCTCCGGTGCGGCCGGACGGGTCGCCGGAGACGCTGCCCGTCGAGGCGCTGATGGGCCAGGGCGCTCGCACGATGTGGGTCGCGGCCCACCCGGACGACGAGTGCTTCTCGGGGACGCTGCTCGCGCGGTCGCACTTCCACTACAGGAACCCGCTGTTCATGTTCGTCATGAACCACGGCGACGGCGGCGAGTGCTGCATCGAGGGCGGGTGCCACCCGGACGTCGCGACCGTGCGCGGCGGCGAGATGAGGCAGGTCGCGGAGCGGTACGAGGCCGAGCTGCACCACCTGAAGCTGTTCAACGCGCCGCTGCCGGTCGAGAGCTTCCCGAAGCGCCACGAGATCTACCAGCGCTGGACGGCCGTGTGCGACCCGGTGCGCCTGGTCGCGACCGACATGCGCCGGTTCAAGCCCGACCTCGTGCTGACGTTCGAGCCCACGCGCGGGGGCACGGGGCACCCCGAGCACCAGCTCGCGTCGCGGATCGCGACCGCGGCGATCCGGATGTGCGCGGACCCGGCGGCCGACCTCGGGCCGGAGGCGGCCGGGCTCGCCCCGCACCGCGTGACGCGCACGTACTACCTCCTGAACCGCTACTGGCCGTTCGTCCTGGCGGGCAGGGCGGACCCCGAGCCCGTGACCGAGCGGTGGGACGCGCTGCTGCCCTGCCCCGGCGCGCCGGGGCCCGGCCGCTGCCTCGACTTCATGTTGCACGCGACGAAGCTGCACCGGACCCAGGCGAACGACATGGGCGCGGTCAGGCGCTTCTGGGGCGCCTTCGCGACGATGACCATGCGCCAGACGGACCCGTTCACCGAGATCGTGCCGCCGGACGAGCCGGCCGCCAGGGGCGGGATGGGTTGATATCCCCCCCGGCGGCCTCGCCCCCGGGGCCGGTCGCGTCGTCCATCACGCCCAGCGCCTGCCCATCATCACCGTGCCGAGCGCGATGAGCAGCGCGGCGACGAGCGCAAGCGGGTTGCCGGGCGCGTGGCGGGCTCGAAGGAGAAGTGCCGGCGACGAGGTCATGTCGAGGAGCCGGACGTCCGTGCCGTCCGGGAGCGAGTGGCTCGCTCCGGACCACAGGAAGAAGGAGGCGCCCTCCGCCTCGCCGTCGGGCCGCGAGATCCGCATCCAGGCGACGGGCACGTCGCCCCAGGGCCCGGACGGCTGGACGCGGGTGACGAGCACCTCGCGACCGCCGGCGAGGCACGAACCGCCCGCGCGGGCCTCGCACGACTCGCCCCCGACCTCGACGCGCGCGCCGGTCGGCATGCGCGCGTCGCGCACCAGGATCAGGAGGTCGGTGCCGAGGCCGGACGAGAGAGGGCCGTTGTAGGACACCTCCTGCTCCGCGGTCGAGCCGTCCGGGGCGCGCACCTCGACCGCGGCGCGGACCTGCCGAGTGGACCCGTCCGGGTGATGGTCGGTCTCGACGCCGAGCACGCGCGCCTCGCGCCCGTCGGGCAGGGGCGAGAAGTCGGGCCCGAGCCGGACCATGCCGGCCTCGCGGCCCAACAGTCCTCCCACGCCGTGGGCCGCGAGCGCGACCAGGAACGCGAGGTGGAACACGGAAGGCGCCCAGGTGCGGGCGTTCCGCTGCCCGGCCCGCCACGTGCGGGCGAGGTGGTCCCACGTGCAGAGGGTCGTGTTCAGGGCATGGACCGCGAGCACCGCGACGAGCAGGTAGAACCACGCGTGGCGCCAGGACGGGTCCGTGAGGAACGACCGCACGTCGTCCATCTGCGGCGAGGCCTCCTCGGGCAGCGCGGCCATGACGATCGAGCCGATGCCGAGCAGCAGGGCGGTCGCGAGCCCGCAGGCGACGCCCAGGCCCTGGGAGCGGAGCACCGCCATGACCCTGCCCTCGCGCGGCGGCTGGTCAGAAGGCATGGCTCGATCTCCCGAAGAAGAACGACGTGCCCACGTACGCCACGAACACGAAGGCGAACCCGGCGAGCGCGAGCGCGGGACGGATCGAGTCGCGGGCGCGGAGCGACGGCGCGTAGCGCACGTGGGTGAGGCTCGCGTAGTGGAACCAGAGCACGACCGACCAGACCACCTTCGGGTCCCACAGGAAGTACGCGCCCCAGGCGAGGACGCCCCAGACGCCGCCGCAGATCATTCCGAGCGACCACGCACCGAACCCGAGCAGCGCGAAGCGGTCGATCGCGGCGAGCCAGCGCCGCCCGGCCTCTCCTTCGCGGTCGGCGAGCCAGGCGATCGAGGCTGCCGCGGCGGCCGTCCAGAGCCCGTACGCCCCGAACGAGAGGGGGATGTGGAGAGGGTACCAGACGGTTCGCATCAGCGGCGGCGGGAACGCGAGGTCCGCCGGGAACCGCAGGGCCGCCGCCAGCGCCGCGGCCGCGACCGCGACAAGCGGGATCGAATACGCGCGCACGGGCCTCCAGGTCGCCGCGGCGACCAGCGCAACCGCGAGCGAGGCGGCCGAGAACGACTCGAACTTGTTGGTGAGCGGGAAGTAGCCGATCGCGACGCCGCGTGCGACCATGCCCGCGGCCTGTGCGAGCGCGCCGGCGATCAGCGGCCACCGTCCCCAGGCGGGCCGCGCGACCGCGACGACGCCTGCGGCGAGGTAGAGCATCAGCGCGGCGTTGCAGCACGCGAGCGCGACGGATTCGAGACCCGGCAAGGCCCGTCCTCGAAGACCGGGCCGGACCTTACCACGATCCCGGCCGGGGGGGGCGAAGGCGGCTCTGGCAAGCCGACGCAGATCCTCGCGAATCGTCGCAGGCCGCGGGCCGCGCTCATTGACACGTCCCGTCCCGGACCGGATAATCGCGGCTGCCTTTCCCGCTCTTTGACGCGGAGTCCGGGGGCTGGCGTTCGTGATCGCGTTCGCGATCGTGTTCGCGATCGAGCGGGTCCCCGTCGTGCGCGCCTGTAGCTCAGCTGGATAGAGCAGCGGCCTTCTAAGCCGCTGGTCGGGGGTTCGAGTCCCTCCAGGCGTACCGCGTGAGGCTCCACACGTCCCGTCCTTGCCCGCGCCCGTGGCTCAATGGATAGAGCATCGGACTTCGGATCCGACGGTTGGGGGTTCGAGTCCCTCCGGGCGCGCCATGCAAGTCTCGGATTCGCGTTGACAACGCCGTGCCGGTCGCCGGTCACTCCGCCGGGCCGGGCCGGAAGCCGATCGCCGGGCGGACCGGCGCTGGCTCGGGTTCGGGCTCGGGTGCCATGAGCTGTCGGAGCGCATCGAACACCACCCGGAACCGTTCGTCGTACCGGGCTTCAAGCTCGTCCAGGCGTTGCGCGAGGTCCCCGACCATGCCGATCATCTGCCGCATCCGAACGAAGGCGCGCATGATCTCGATACTGACTTGGACCGCTCGCGGGGAGTGGAGCACCGCAGACAGCATCGCGACGCCTTCCTCGGTGAAGGCGTAGGGCGGGGTCCGCCGGCCACCCCAGGATCTTGCGGTCACAATCCGTGACCTCAAATCGGCAAGCTCCCGATCTGACAACTGGAACATGAAGTCCGGCGGGAACCGTTCGAGGTTGCGCTTGACCGCCTGGACGAGTGCCTTGGTCGGGACCTCGTAGAGGTCCGCGAGGTCCGAATCCAGCATGACCTTGACCCCGCGGATCAGGTGGATCCGGGCCTCGACAACCTCCACGGGGACAAGCGGTGCGTCGGTCACTGGCGGGGCTCCGTCCGGGCCGTGGGCGATGGTAGCACGTGGCCGTGGCAGTCGTCGCAGCCGCGAGTGGGGCGGCAGCGGCGACGGGCGAGCGCGTTGCGCCCGCCCGTCGCCGCTGTTTGGCGTCGCGGGAATGCGTTGGGCTGACCTAATGGGGGCAGCACTGCCCGGCCGTGGTCGGCGTTTCGTTGCCCAGGATGTACGTCCGGGACGGGGGTGCGACCGGAAGCACGGCCGAGCTACGACGTATCGAAGCGGATCTGGAAGCGGGCGGCGGGGGAGTCGGGCGGGATGGGCACGGCGGGATTTCGCCATGCCTCCAAGAGGTCCCTCGCGAGGTTCTTCTCGGAGCCGAACCCCTCGGGGAACGTACGGTGCAGAAGGCTCCCCTTGTCCATGAGCTGGGCCAGGATGTGGGCCATCTGCAACAGGAGGAAGGGCGGCTGCGGCTTCTCCCTCCGGGCGCGCCGTTCTCGTGCTCCGTGCGGCGGAGCGCGCCCGGACCCGGCGCGGCGTCAGGGCGAGGCGCAGCACCGCGCGCCGAACATCGCCGCGGCGTCCCCCGCGTTCGCCCGGTCCCGGTAGGCGCACCGCAGGCCGTCCGCGAAGTCGTGCGCGTAGCTGCCGCCACGCAGCACCCGCTTCTCGGCCCGCGGGGCGCCGATCCGGGCGGTCCCGTTCGCCGGGGCCCCGTCGTAGGACGGGTGCCAGTCGTAGGACGGGTGCCAGTCGTCCTCGACCCACTCCAGCGCGTTGCCGGCGAGGTCGCAGACGCCTCGCGCGCCCGTGG
Source organism: Deltaproteobacteria bacterium (assembly GCA_016875475.1). Taxonomy (GTDB): domain Bacteria; phylum Myxococcota_A; class UBA9042; order DTJE01; family DTJE01; genus VGRB01. The sequence goes on along the minus strand of VGRB01000054.1, from coordinate 5,245 downwards.
AGGCCGGACGCGAGCACGGCGGCTCGGGGCCTTCGCGGACGCACCCCGGCCCCGACCACACGGCCGTGCCGCACGCAGGGGCCGCTTCCCCCCACGGGTACGCGGGGGCCGGCGTCCCGTCGCCCGCCGGCCCGCTGCGCGCCGCCCACTCCCACTCGGCCTCGGTGCAGAGCCGGCCGCGATCGGGTCCGGCGGCCGCGAACGCGCAGAAGGCCCGGGCCTGCTCCCACGTCATCCACTGTGCCGGGACTCCGTCGCCCCAGCGATCGACCGGCTCCTGCGGGATCCCCGCCCGCGGCCCGCACGCTCCTGCGGCTTCGCACGCGCGGTACTGGGGGATCGTGACCTCGGTCCTGTCGGGGTTCGCGGCCAGGATGGCCGATCCGCACCGCTCCGCCGCTGACGGCCAGTCGGTCTCCGCGGCGCCGCCCCAGGTCGCGGGCCGCCGCGGCTCGGTCCGCAAGTCCGCCCCGACGACCTTGGGCACGTGGCGGTAGCGTCCGGCCAGCTTCACCCAGTCCGCGATCCAATCGGCCTCGGAGAACCGCTCGTTGTACCAGAGGCCGTTGCCGTCGGTCTCGCTGCAGCACCACCCTGCGTCGGACATGTGGTTGTTCAGGATCACCAGGATGCCCTCGGCGGCGAGCGCCTCCACGACCGCGTCGAACGCGGCGAGCGGGCCCTTGCCGACGAGGTCCGGGTTGGCGGCGAGCCTCTCCGGCGCAGGTATCGGCTCGTCCCGGACCATGGCGTCGCTGTACGTGAGCCGGACCGAGTCGACCCCCATCTCCCGCAGCCGGGCCGCGATCGCGGCGGGCGTCCGGAGGTCCAGTCCCTTCGGGACCAGGTCCTCACCGCAACTCCCCCCCCGGGTCAGGCACCCGGATGTCGAGCAGGTCGCGCGGCTCGACCTTCCTGAGCCCTCCGCCGTAGACCCGCACGTGGCGCAGCGCCTTCTCGGCCACGTCCGGCCGGTTCAGCAGGGATGCGAGCGCGGACGCGTGCGCCGGGTCGGTCGAGCGCGGGTAGATGCAGTGGAACGCGGTCAGGTTGCGCACCCCGGCCAGGTTCCGGACGAACCGCAGGCCCTTGCGGCCGAAGACCGCGGCCCAGATCGGGGAGGGCGGGCGCGACTCCATCGCGTACCAGGGGCGCCGGCCGGCCAGCAGGTAGCGCGCCGGCAGCCCCTCTGCCTCCCCCCGGGCGAGGTAGGCCCGCTCGCCGGCGGTCAGTTCGGGGGGACGGCCGAAGTCCAGGAGGTATGCCCGCGCCCCGCCCGCCGCGAGGCGCCGGAAGGCGGCATCGTCGAACTCGACGCCGTCCACGTCGAGCGCCCTCCCGACGCACGGCAGCGCGTGGCCGGGACGGATGTCCCACCCGGCCAGCGTCGCCTCGGGCACGTGGAAGAACCGGTTCGCGCCCGTCGCGATCCCCCGCTGCGTGGCGGCCAGCGCGGACAGCGGGACCCACCCGTCCTCGTCGTCGGCCGGGCCGTGCCGGAGCAGGTGGTCCCACTTGCGCGCGGCCAGGAGCGCGGCGGGCGTGAACTCCCGGACCGCGACCCCGGGGGGCGCGGCCCGACCGCCGTCGAACAGCGGCGCGAGCCCCTCCGCGGGCGGATCGCCGTCCACGAACGCGGCGGTCACCGGGCCGTCCGCGCCGTCGTTTGCCAGGAGGAGCACGCTCGCGGTGGTCAGCGCGTCCTCGAACACCGTGCTCGCGTGGGAGTAATAGACGAGCGTCTTCAGCAGCCCCCGCCCGATCAGGAACGCCTTCAGCGCGTCGCCGAAGTTGGCGTTGGTCCATTCGCCCGGCACGAGGATCGCGGCCCGCCCGCCCGGCCGGAGGCGGCGGCACGCCTCGACGATGAAGAGCGCGTACAGGTTCGTCAGGCGGGACAGGCGGACGCCGCAGCGAGCCCCCACCTCGGCGTGGACGTCGTGGTCGTACAGCACGTCGTGGTGCTTGAGGTACGGAGGGTTGGCGAGGATCGCGTCGAACACGGCGCCGGAATCCCAGGTCAGGAAGTCGGCCAGGACCAGGTCCACTCCCGCGTATCCGTGGAGCGCGGCCCGGGCCGCGTCGAGCGCCACGGGGTCCACGTCCACGGCCGTCACCCGGCAGCCGGGGACCTGCTCGCGGACCGCGCGGACAAAGACGCCCGGGCCTGCCGCGGGGTCGAGCACGCTGCGCGGATTGCATCCGGCGACCCATCGCGCCATCAGGCGGGCGAGCGGCTCCGGGGTGAAGAACTGGCCGAGCCTGCGGCGGCGCTCCGGCGGGGTCGTCGCGCGAAAGGACTCCTCGGGGGTCGCGCCGGCGCGCGGCACCTCCCACGCGCCCGGACGGAGGACGGGTGCGGCGGGCAGCGCACCGAGCCGGTCCTGCTTCTTTCCGGGCTTCCCCACTCGACGTCTCCGTCCGCCACCGGGCGACTCGGCATCGGCCGGACGCCGTCACGCCCGGACCCCGTTCCGCAGGTCGTGAACGAAACCGCACCCGTCCGGCAAGGCGGTCCGTACGATGTCGGCCAGCCGCTCGTGATGGGAGAAGAGGATGATCTGGATGCGGCTCGACAGGTCGGCCAGGGTCGCGAGGCCGGCCCTCGTCCTCTCGTCGTCGAAGTTCACGAACACGTCGTCGAGCACGAGCGGCATGGGCTCGTTCCCGTCCAGGTGCTGCTCCAGTGTTGCCAGGCGCAGGGCCAGGTAGAGTTGGTCGCGGGTCCCGTCGCTCATCCCCTGGACCGGCACGCGCTCTCCCGACGCCCTGACCCCGACGAGCGACCTCCTCCCGTCGTCGTCGACCTCGGCCGCGAGGTCCGCGAACATCCCGAGGGTCAGCCCGCGAAGCAGTTCCCCGGCCCGCGTCACGAGCGGTCCCTGATGCCGCTTCCGGTACTCCTCGATCTCGGCCTTCAGCAGCGCGTGGGCGAGGCGAAGCGGCACGTAGCGCTCCACGCACTCCCGGACCACCGCGAGCGCCGACTCCGCCTCCTGGGCCGCCTCGGCAGCGGGCCGTCCGCCGCGGAGCGCCGACAGCCGCTCCGTCAGTTTCCCGATCTCCTCTCCGAGCCGCTCTCCCTCGGTCACGAACCCCTTGAGGTCGCCCTCGATGGCGTCGATCCGGCCCGTCAGCGCGTCCAGGTCCGTCGCGTCCACCTCGGCCGCGGCCTCATCGATCGGCCGACCGCCGCATTCGGCCGCCAGTTCCGCGTGCAGCGACGCGATCATCGACGTGAGGCTCGCCGCCGCCGCCGACCGCGTCTCGATCGGTGCCAACCGCTCCGGGTCGTCACATCGCGCGAGCCGGCAGAGGGAGTCGAGAGCGGCGATCGCCTCCTCCGCTCTCCGCCCGGCCTCGTCGCGGGTCGCCGCGAGGCCATCGAGCTGCTCCGCCAGCGCCCGTCTCCGGCTCTCGATCTCGCGCGCCTGCGACAACCGCGAGTGCAACAACCGGGCAGTGACCGCCGGGTCATCGACCGGAAGCCCATGCGCGGCCGAGCCCAGCGACTCGACGAGCCGCCGCGCGCGCACCTCGAACGCCTCCATTTCGCCCGCCATGCCGCGGATGCGTGCCTCGATCCTGCGGGATTCGTCGACCTTCGCCAGCAGTTCCGATATCTTGCCGAGTACGGGCTCCGCGGTGTCCGCGTCCACGTCGATCCCCGCCGAGTCCCGTGCCCGTTCCCACCGATCCCCCCAGTCGGCGAGGGCCCGCCCGGCGGTCTCGTCGTCGCTTTCGGCCTCCCGCACTGCCGCCTCCAGGTCCGACACCTTCTCGGCAAGGTCCCCCCGCCTCTTGTCGAGGGCCCGCGCCTCCCCGACGGCGGTCGCGGCGCGCTCGATCGCGTCGAGGAGCGTCTCTTCCTGCGCGGGCCCGGTTTCGCCGAGCTCCGCGAGCCCGCTCCTGAGCGCATCCCGGTGGGCCCGCGCGCGGTCCAGCAGCCGGTCCGCCCTCTCCCGGTGCTCCCCAGCCGCGGTCCACCGCGCGGCGACCCGGCCGAACCGCTCGACCCATGCCCGCATCTCGAGCGGGGTCCGGGCGTCGACGCCGAGCGGGGCCCACAGTCCCTCCCACTGAGCGACCGCCTCCGACAGGAGCGCCCGGCGCCCGGCCAGGTCCTCGCGGAGCCGGTCGAGGCGCCGTCCGCACGAATCCCGCTGGGCGGTCCGGCTCGCCCGCTCCTGCACCCCCGCGGCCTCCCGGCGGAGCCGGTCCGCGACCTCGTCGGCCCCGCTCACGGTCGCCTCGAACGCGTCGGCCAGCGGTCGGGCGGGGTCCGTCTCGGGGTCCACGACGCCGATGTCGTCCCGGGCGGCCCAGGCGCGCTTCACCCGCTGCCAGCGCCCGTTGCGGGCCTCGCGCGCCGCGTCGAGGTCGGACTCCAGAGGGGCCGCTCCCGCGCGCTCGATCCACTGGAGGGCCCGCAGGGCCTCCTCGTCCTCTTCTTCGACCCTCCGGACCGCGTCCTCCGCCTCGCTCACGGCCTGGCGTGCCCCGGCGAGCCGGGCGTCCGCGGCGTCCACGGCCTCGCGGGCCGGGACCGTGAGGCCGACCAGATCCTCGATCGTGCCGCCGAAGCCCGCCATGCGCGCCGCCTCGGCCTTCGCGGCGTCCCTCTCGTTGAGCGCCGCCGCGCCGGCCTGACGCGCCTCCTCCTCGAGGTCCCCGTCTCGCCGCGCACTTCGCAACGCGGCCTCCAGGGCAGAGGCGTCGCGAGCCACGGCCAGCGCTGCGAGCGCAGCCCGGGCGCGGTCCAGGGCGGCCCTCGCCTTCCGCGCTGCCCTCGCGGCGAGGCTGCTGCGCTCCACGAGGGCCCCGCGCTCCCGGGCCAGGGACCGAAGCCCGCTGGACTGGTGGGTCGTCAAGCGCAGCGTTTCGACCTGGTCGAGCCCCGTGCCGGGGCGGACCTCCGACAGGAGCGTGCCCGCGTCGCGTTCGAGCACGGACTTGTCCGCGCGCCGCTTCGAGATGTCGTGGGCGTTCTTGACGTAGGCCCCCAGGGCCTCGTGCATTTCCTCGATTCCGGCGGCTGCCTGGAGGAGGGCCTCGGGCTCGCCGAAGTCCGCTATCTCCATCTGGATCGCGGAGATACGCGCCTCGGCCTCGGCCCGCCCGGCACGCGCCGCCTCCCGGGCGCGCGCAGCCTCTCTCCGATCCGTCGCGAACGTGGTCGGCAACTCCGGCACGTCCCCGAGGTCCGAGAGGTCCGCCTGCGCCTGCCGGAGCTGTCCGAGCAAAA
>VGRB01000053.1 GCA_016875475.1 Deltaproteobacteria bacterium | reverse complement strand
AAAACGGGCTGTCGCCCGCAGGGCTCTTCGACCCGACGGCGCACGCGTTGCCGTCGCAGGCGCACCCCGAGTACACGGCCTCGTCGCACCCGTGGATGTCGTTCCCCCACGGATACTTGCGGCCGTCCGTGCCGCGCGCCGCCTTCTCCCATTCCGCCTCGGTACAGAGCCGCTTGCCGACCGATTCGCAGTGGGTCTTCACCTCGTCCCAGGTCACGCAGACAACCGGGTGGTCGCCGGGACCCTGCGAGCAGAGCGTCGCGCCCTTGTACTCCGACACCGTGACCTCGATCTGGTCGATCCAGAACTCCGGGACGTTCACCTCATGGTAGGGCTTCTCGTTGTCGTCGCACCCGGAATCGACCGCCGCGTTGCACCCCATCATGAACGATCCGGCCGGCACCCGGCACATCCCGCTGGTGCACTCCACCGCGGGAACCACGCCCTCATCCGCCGGAACCACGCCCTCATCCGCCGGAACCACACCCTCATCCGCGGGAACCACGCCCTCATCCGCGGAGCCGCCCGGGTCCGTCGCATCCGCGACGGCCCCGGGCGGCGCGCAGACGCCCCCGGAGCCGCAGAGCCACCCCGACCCGCACTCGCGGTCCGTGGCGCAGGCGAACCGCTCGCCCGACACGATGTCCTTGTCGCAGCCGGCGAGGGTCGCGAGGGCGAGGCAACCGACAACCACGGGCACCATCCGGCTCATCGCGCGTCCCCCTCCGTTCGCCTCGCCCGGCCTCGCGAGGAGACCCGCGGGTGCGACGTCTCCTTGCGGGGCGTCTCCTCGCCCGGCGTCCTGCGCCCTCTCGGCGTGCCGTCGAAATGGCGGTCGAAGCTGACGATGGTCAGGTCCCGCTTTTCCGCCGCCACGTACTGGTACGCGTCGTCGAAGTCCATGCGGTGCAACGCCATCGCGTCCAGCACGAGCCCCATGTCCCCGGGGTGCAACGCGATCAGTCCCACTCCGCCATCCGAGAACAGGTCCTCGGCGAGCTTGCGGAATGCGTCGCCACGTCCCGTGCGGCAGAGGGCGATCGCGATCGAGTGGAAGCTGAAGTCCGCGACGTGCAGGCGGGTGCTCGGAACCGCACCCAGGAAGACTGCGACCTCCGCCGAACGCTCCTGGTCGAGCAGGCGCTCGAGCCATACGTTCGTGTCGACGAGGAACGGCCTCAGTCCCCCCGCCAGTCGAGGGTCGCTTCCTGGAGCGACATCGCGGTGTACCGGTCCTTGAGGTCGGCGAGCGCCCCGGCCCAGTCCTGCCTGAGGGTGCGACGGCGCGGGCATCCGGTCCGTCGCCGGATCTCGCGAACCGCCTCCTCGACCTCGGCCTGGGCCTCGGGCGGCAGGCTGTCGATCATGTCCAACAGGCGTCGGTTCATCGCGCCCTCCATGCGCCGGCGCACCATCGATTGTGCGTCGCTTCCCCCGCGGATTCAAGGCGTCACCCTCCGATCCACCTCGTACGTCATCCATGACAGGCACCTGCAACCCGGTCAGAACCGACCCGCGATGCCGACCGCGCCGCCGCCCGGAAGCGGGGCGGCGGACACGGCGGGTCCGCGACCCGACGTCGCGATCCACAGGACGATGCCGGTCACGACCGACGCGCCCCCGATCGCATACATGGCCGCGCTCGCCCGCGCCTTCACGTCCGCCGAAGCCTGCGCGTCCAGCGCGGCCGACCGCGAGATCCCGGTGATCGCGCCGTCGCCGCCGCGCTTCGCGTCGGACACCTCCGCCCGGTCCTGCGCCGCGAGGTACGTGGCACGCCGCCGGTCACCACCATCGCGGACCCGAGACCGATCGTGACCCAGGTCCACGGCGTCGGGCCGCGACGCTCCGCCCGGGCGGAAACGGTCTCCGCAGGCGCAGGGGTCTGCGCCGCGGCCCGGACGGGCGGCGACGGAGGAGGCAGCGTCGCAGGAGACGGCGTCGGAGGAGACGGAGGCCCGCCCGCGGCCTCGACCTCGACGCGCACGGCGCGGCCGACCGGGACCTCGACCTGCCGCGACCGGCCCTCGCCCGCAGCCGACCAGACCGTCACCACGTGCCGGCCGGGCCTGACCGGGACCGCACGCGCGAGCGGGCCCGTGCCGACCGGCGTCCCGTCCACCTCCACCCGGGCGCCAGGGCAGTCGCACCGGACGGTCAGATCCACGGGCGCGGGCTCCAGGGCGACCGTGGCGCGCGACTCCGCGTCGGGCTGGACCTCGACCCGCGCGACCGTCGGCTCGTAGCCCGCCAGGCGCGCGACCACCTCGTGCGGACCGGGCCTCAGGTCCGGCACCGTCGCGGGCGAGGTGCCCGCGGGCCGCCCGTCCAGCACGAGCGTCGCGCCCGGAGGGTCCGTCTCGATGCGAAGGCTGCCCGGCATCCTCTCCAGCAGATCGCGCAGCTTCTCGCGGCCGCGCGCGATCCCTGCCGCGTCGGATTCGGCCGCGAGGTAGCGCTCGTACATCGCCCGCGCGTCGCGCAGGTCCCCCTTCTTGTCGAGCGCACGGGCGGCGTTGTAGAGCAAGACCGGCTCGCGCGACAGGTCGTAGGCCTTCAGGTACAGCTTCACCGCCCCGGCGAAGTCCCCTTCCTTGGACAGCGCGGCCGCGGTCTCGGCGAAGCTCATCGCGGTGTCGAGCTTCGACTGGGCCGCGGCGGGAAGCGCTGCGGCGATCGCGATCGACACTGCGGCGACGAGGCCCCGAACCATCATGTCAGTCCTCCACGGGCAGGGACTTGCGGGCCGGCGCGGACGCAGGCGACGGCCGCGGCGCAGGCCTCGGCGCCGGAGCGGGACGGCGCGGCGATGACGAAGCCGGCGCGGCCTTCGCGGGCTCCGGCTTCGGCTCGTGCGAGGCGACGGGCTCCGCGGGCGCGGGCACGGCGGCCGGCATCGACGCGGCACCCGGGCCCGGCACGGCACCGGGGGGCGGCGCGGCGGCGGGCGCGGGCGCGACGGCCGGGGTCGGTGCGGGCGTGGCGGCCGGGATCGGCGTGGGCATAGCCTCGGACGAAGTCCCGAATGCGAGCCAGGCAGCGCCGGCCCCGATGGCGAGCACGGCCGCGGCCAGCACGATCCACGGCCCGCGGCGCCCCGGCACGGCGACGGTGGACGACGACGGCGAGGGCGGCTCGGGGTCGTACCCGCGGCCCGAGAGGGCCGCCGTGGACAGCGGCGTGGTCGGCGGGAGCGCGGTCTCGGGCGCCGGCTCGGGAGCGCGCGCGGGAGCGGGCGAGGGATCCACGCCGTCCACGAGCGTGCGGCCCGCGGGCGTGACGGGCGCTACGGGCGGAGTCGCCCGCGGCGTGGTCGCGCCCGCGCGAAGGCGGTCCAGCTCGTGCGCCAGCTCCGCGGCCGGCGGGCGCCGGAGCGGCTCCTTGGCGAGCAGCCGGCGCACCAGTTCGCGCATGTCGCCCGAGACCGCCGTGTCCGCGGGCAGTTCCGGGATCGGGTCGCGCGCGTGCGACATCAGGATCTCGATCGCGGTCTCTCCGTCGAACGGGCGCACGCCGGACAGGCACTCGAACGCCATCACGCCGACCGCATAGACGTCCACGGCCGGGGTCAGGTGGCGGCCCGCCCGCGCCTGCTCGGGCGCCATGTAGTGAGGCGTGCCCACCACGGCGCCGCTCCGCGTGACGCTCGACTCGCCCGACGACCCCCCCATGAACTTGGCGATGCCGAAGTCGAGCACCTTCACGAAGTCCGAATCGCCGAACGCGTCCAGCAGCATCACGTTGTCGGGCTTCAGGTCCCGGTGCGCGAGCCCCGCCGTGTGCGCCTCGGCGAGGGACTGGCAGACCTCCCCGAGCACCTTCGCCACGCGCGCCTCGGGCAGGCGGCCCGCGTCCCGGCGGGCGCGCGACAGGGTCCGGCCGGTCAGGTGCTCCAGCACCATGTAGAGGTCCCCGTCCTCGGACTGGCCGAAGTCGAAGACGCGAATGGTGTGCGGGTGGGTCAGCAGGCTCGCGGACCGGGCCTCGCGATGGAAGCGCTTGGCCGCCTCCGTGTCCTCCGCGTGCTCCGCCCGGATGACCTTGATCGCGACCACCTGCCGGGTCGCGAGCTGCTCGCCCCGATAGACCGCGCCCATGCCGCCGCGCCCGATGAGCGCGTCGATCCGGTAGCGCCGGTCGAACACGCGGCCGAGCAGCGGATCCGGGCGATCCGAGCCGCGGCGCTCGCGCAGCGTGCGACCGCCGCACCGCGGGCACACCTCCGCGTCGCTGCGCGTGTCGCATTCGGGACAAACCCGGCCGGTCGCGGGGGACGCCATTGCGGCTGGATCGTATCACGGACACGCCGCGAGCCGTGGTCGGACGTCCAGAGCGCGCCCCGCCGTGGCGCGGCGCGCTCGGCGGCCGCAATGCGGCCGCGCAAGGGGGGTGGCCCGCGCCCCGCCACGCGGGGCGGCGGGCAGGGGGGCGAGCCGCGCCCCCCTCCGATCGATGCCTGTCCTGTCCCGCCTAAGTTGGCCCCGTAGAGAAGCCGCTTGTCCCGCCGACGGCAACCACATCCCACGAACGCCTCCCGTTGCCGCCGCTGCTGGCCTGTGGGAAGGCGGGCGCAGCCCGGCTTTCCAAGGGCGGTCGGGAAGCTGTTGGAAGTCGAAGACCTCCAAAGCCGGCCGTCGGTCGGCGTCGGCTTCTCGACGGCCCGGCAGGCGTGCTCACGTTCTTACCCCCCAGACGAGATCCCACTGACTCTCCCGGGAAAATCCGGTGGGATCGAAGCGGTGGACTTGCGCGGTCCAAGACAGATGCCCCTGGCGCCTGCCGGGTCGGGATGGTGGGGTACGCGTCTCGACCGGGGTCGTTCGGGACCGCCTGCCGTGCGGGCCGGGCGACAGCGCGGAATGCTCGTCCAGCAGTCACCCGTCCAGCCGGGAGTCGCGTATACTCGCCGCCGATGGGCGGCAAGCGGGCCAACCGGTTCTACGCGTGGGCGATCGCGGGCGAGGAGGGGGTCGTCGAGTCCTGGGCGGAGTGCGAGGCCCAGGTCCGCGGCCGCCCGAACGCCCGGTACAAGGGCTTCGCCACGCGCGACGAGGCGCAGGGCTGGCTCGCGGCCGGCGCGCCCTGGGGCGACGAGGGCAAGCGCCACCAGCGGAAGGTCGCCGGGATCCCCGATGCCGCGGTCTATTTCGACTCGGGCACCGGCCGCGGCGCCGGGACCGAGGTCAACGTGACCGACCGCGACGGCGTGCCGCTCGCGCACCTCGTCGTCTCCCCCGCCCGCCTCACGCCGCAGGGCACGGTCTTGCTGACCGCCGGGAGGACGAACAACTACGGCGAGCTGCTCGCGTGCCTGCTCGGGATCCGCGCGGCGAGGAAGCTCGGGCTGAAGACCGTGTGCGGCGACAGCCGGCTGGTCCTCGACTACTGGTCCAAGGGACACGTCAGCACCACCGCCAAGGCCGCGGACCCGGACGTCGCCCGGCTGGCCGCCCTGGCCGCGACCGAGCGAGCCGAGTTCGAGTCCGACGGGGGGGTGCTGAGGCACGTCAAGGGGGGGCTGAACCCCGCCGATCTGGGATTCCACAGGGACTGAGGGCGGACCGATGATCGCCGGTTGGACTCCGGTCCTCCAGCGCCCTACAATCGAGTTCGGGTTGGCTGGGCAGAAGCGGCTCGGGAGGCCAGCATGGGCCAGGCCCTCCAGTCGGAGGACGTGATCGATCGGATCGTGGAACGACTCGTCGACGCGCTTCACCCGATGCGCATCGTCCTGTTCGGTTCGCGCGCGCGCGGCGATGCCCGGGCGGACAGCGATTACGATTTTCTCGTCGTCGCGGACCTTCCGGTCGGTCCTGCCGAGCGGGAGTTCCTGGCCCACAAGGCCGCGACGGGGTTCGGGGTTTCGAAGGATATCGTCGTGGTGACACCCGCGGAGTTCCGGCGGCTGTCAAACTGGTCGAGCAGCCTGGTCGCCGCCGCGCTGCGAGAAGGCAGGACGGTCTATGAAGCCGCCTGACGACCCCGAGGTCGCCGCCTGGCTCGCCAAGGCGGAAGAGGACTCGCGTGCGGTCGGCGTGCTGCGCGCGCATGCCCCGACCCTGGACTCCGTCATCGGATTCCACTGCCAGCAGGCCGCCGAGAAGCAGCTCAAGGCCCTCATGGTCGCGGTCGGACTGATCCCCCCCAGAACCCATGACCTGGTCGCGCTCGTCGAAGCCCTCGAGCTCGCCGTTCCTCAGGTCACGCCTGTTCTCGAGGACGCCCAGTACCTCAACCGGTTTGCGGTCATTCCCCGCTATCCGGTCCTCGTGGATCCAGCCGAGACCTCGGGCGAGGTCGGCGCCGTGGCCGAAAGACGAGCAGGGCACGTTCGCGAGGTCGTTTCGGCGGTGTTCGAGGCCGCGGCAGCCCGCTGAGCCCCGCCGATCTGGGATTCCACAGGGACTGAGGGCCGCGGCGAGGACCGGCGAGCAGCCGTCCCACGGGCGGCCCCGCCGGCTCGCAGGCTTGCACTGAGGCATCCCCTCAGGATCGGCAGCCAAGGGGAGTCGGGGAGTTGCGTGCGCGGTGGGCGCCGGGCCAGCGGGCCTCACATCTGGCCCGCGGCCCGGCGCGCCCGCCTTGCGGGGATCCCTCAGAGGCTCGCAGGCTTGACACGCGGCCCTTCGCCGGAAACGATCCGCATGGAGGGCCGTCTCCGAGGGTCGGGAAGTCATGGATTTGTTCGAGGAACTGATGGGCATCGCGTCGGAACTCGACCGGGCGGGAGTCCCCTACGCGCTCGTGGGGGGGATGGCGCTCGCGGTGCACGGGGCGGCGCGCGCCACGACCGACATCGACCTCCTCGTCCTCCCGTCGGACGCGGACCGGGCGGTCGCGGCGGCCCGGGCACGCGGATTCACCTGCGAGACGTTTCCGATGACGTTCCGCGACGGAACCGAGATCCGCCGCGTGACCCGCGTCGTCGGCGAGGAGTCCCTGACGCTCGACCTGATGCTCGTCAACCCGGCGCTCGAGCCGGCCTGGGCGTCGGCCGAGGTGGTCGCGACGGACCAGGGTCCGCTTCGGGTGATCTCGCGCGAAGCGCTGATCCGAATGAAGGTCGCGGCCGGACGCGCGCGCGACCTCGCCGACGTCGAGCGGCTGGAGGACCTCGACCGATGACCCTGCCGGACATGAGCGGTCATGCGGTGACGGAGCGCCTGCGGCTGGCCGCCAGGCTCGCGGACCTGAGGACCGGAAGGCGGTGCGCCGCGAAGGCGGACATGTCCACCCACGCCGTCACGCTGCGGCTCCGCCAGGTCGAGGCGCTGCGACGCTTGTGCGTGCGGCTGGCTTCGCTGGGCGCGGGCGCCGGTGGGCCCGGGCAGCCCCCCCCTACAGGCCCCGGGACAGCAGCGCCTGCGCGTCGGCGTTCTCCGGCTCCTCGCTGAGCACGCGCATCACGTACTGGCGGGCCTTCTTCTTGTCGCCGCGGGCGGCGTGGATGCTCGCGAGCGACAGCAGGACCTCGACCCGCGCGGACTGCGGCAGGGAGTCGATCCTCAGGATCAGCGGCTGGTAGACGCGCAGAGCCTTCTCGTGCTCGTCGCGCCGCATGCACAGGCGCCCGAGCGCGAGCGCGTTCACGAGGTTGCCCGCGTCGTGCTCGTGACACAGGCGGTAGTACTGGACCGCCTTGTCGGTCTGCCCCATGCCCTCGAGCAGCTTGCCCAGCTCGTGCGCGTAGGGCGGCAGCTCCTTCAGCCGGCGCTTGCCCTCGAGGTAGTTCACGAGCCACTCGAGATACGGCACCGCGCGCTTCGGCTCGCCCGACCTCAGGTGGAAGTTCACGATCCCCTGCACCACGCGCGGGTCGTCCCGCCGCGCCTTGTACGCCTCCTCGGCCCACTGCAGGAACCGGACGCCGTCGTTCAGCTTCAGGTGGACCTCGGCGATGTCCATGCAGATCCCGGCCCGATCGGCGTCGCTGCCCGCCTGCTTCACCTCGCGGAGCATGACCTCGACGACCGCCTTGTCGTCCCCCGCCTCCTGGAACAGCCTCTTCAGGTGGCGGTTCACCTCGGGGTGCTGCGGCCGCAGCCTGACCGCGGACTCGAGCGTCTCGCGGACCTCGCCCCCCCGCTCGCCGCGGGCCATCAGCACGCGCGCCACGCCGAGCAGCGCGTCGACGCGCTCGTCGTCCTCGGCCGCCGCCACCACCAGCCGCCGGAACAGGCCGAGCGCCTCGTCGTGCTCCTGGCGCGTCTCCATCAGCCGCGCCATCGTCAGGAGCGCCTTCGGGTTGGTCGGGTCGATCTTGATGATCTCCTGCGAGGGGGTCCCGGCCAGCGACAGGTCCTGGATCGTGGTCAGCGCGACCTCGCACGCCTTTGCGAGCAGCGCGATCCGGTCCGTGCGGCTCGCGACCAGCCCGGCCTTCCGCCGCAGCGCCCCGACCAGCCCGGGGCCGTCCTCGACGCGGTAGTACAGGCGGATCAGGTCGTCCGCGACGGGCACGGACTTCGGATCGGCCTCGGCCGCCCGCCGCATGAACGAGATCGCCAGCGGCAGGTTGTCGAGGTTCGTCTCCGCCAGCGCGCTCGCCCGCATCGCGGCCGCCACGCGCTCTTCCCCCGGGCCGTCCCCGCCCACGACCTCGGACAGCATCTTCACCAGCGGCTCGAAATCCCCGAGCGTCTCGTAGACCCCCTCCAGAATCCTCAGCGCCGCGGGGTTGCCCGGAGAGAACGCCAGCAGCGCCTCCAGCGTGGCCCGCGCGGCCGCCGCGTCCCCGAGCTGCCCCGACTGGATCCGCGCGACCGCGAGCAGCGCGCCGACCCGCTCGGGCATCTCCGGCGCGGCCGTGGCCAGCCGCTCCAGGGCCGACGCCTCGGCCGCAGCGTCCCCCGCCTCGCGGTACAGCTCCCCCAGCTCGCGCAGCGTCTCGACCCCGGCCGGGTCCAGCGCCGCCGCCTCCTCCAGGGCCGCCGCCGCCTGGTCGCGCTCGCGCCGCATCGCCCGGATCTTCGCGATCCGCTGGAGCGTCGAGACGCGGTCCGCGTGCGGGAGGTCCAGCTTCAGCTTGTGGTCGAGCACCTCCACGAGGTCGCTTTTCCGACCGACGTCGGAGAACAGCGCCTCGAGCATCTCGATCCCCTCGCGGCACATCGGGTCGATCTCGACGACCCGCTTCAACGCGGCCTCGACCATCTCGCCCGAGCCGCCGGCGACCGCGCCGACGCGGGCCGCCGCCAGCCGCAGCGTCTTCTCCAGCTCCGGCCACGACGCGCCCTCCGCGGCGCCGAGCAGGTACGTGATCGCCTCGCCCGCGAGCCCGTGCTTCTCCGCCGTCTCGACCAGCCGCGACCGCAGCGCGTCGTCCGACGGCATCACCGCCAGCGCCTCGCCGAGGTGCATCACCGCGAGCCCGGGCTGGTTCAGGCGGTCGGCCACGCTCGCCGCCTCCTCGTGCAGGGGCGCCGTGTCCGCGCGGTCCGCCGCGCCCTCGATCAGCCGCTCGCACGCCCACAGCAGACCATCCGCGTCGCCCGTCTCGCGGAACGACGCGGCGAGAACCTCCAGCGCGTGCCGCCCCGCCACCGGGTGCGTGCACAGCGCCGAGAGCTGCCGGATCGCCTCCTCGTTCCCGGGCCGCGCCGCCAGCACCTGCCGCAGCTGCTCGACCGCGCCGTCGCCGTCGGCCAGCTCGCCCGCCAGCATCGCGGCCAGCCGGAGCCGGAGCGCCGGGTCCGCGGCATCGCCGCCGAGCCCGATGCGCAGCTTCAGCACCTGCGCGACCTCCTCGGGCCGCTTCAGCTCGGAGTACAGCGAGTCCAGCCGCGCCAGCACGGCCGCGTCCCCCGGGTTCTCGGCCAGCCACGCAGAGTAGTGCTGCGCAGCCCGTCCCAGCAGGTGGAGCCGCTCGTCCACGACCGTCGCGGCCCGCCGGTGCAGGCGCGCGCGCACGTCCGCGTTCCGAGCCGCGTCGATCCCGGCTTCCAGCGCCGTCGCGAGCTGCTCCCACAGGCTCGCCCTGCCCGCGACCTCCTCGAGCCGCACCGCGGTGTCCGTGTTCGACGGGTTCTCGGCGAGCGCCTCGCCGAGCGTGGCCAGCGCCCCCGCCGCGTCGTTCAGCCGATCCGCCCGGACCTCCGCGATCCTCAGCAGGATCGCCTCGCGCTCCTGCGGCGTCTTCACCAGCTTCAGCTCGAGCCGCAGCGCGTCGCACAGCTTCAGGTGCTGCCCGGTCGCGTCGTACAGGCCCTCCAGCGCGACCGCCGCCTCCATCGCGACGTCGTCCGCGCCGACGAGCGCCTCGATCCCCGCCCGCGCGTCCTCGCAGTACGGGTCCAGCGCCAGCGCCGCCTTGTAGTGCTCGATCCCCCCCGCGCGGTCGGACATCCCCTCGGCCAGGACGCGCCCGATCCTCGCGTGCAGTTCCACCTGCTCGCCCTTGCCGACCGTCCCCGACAGCCGGCGGACCAGCAGCGACACCACCCCCTGCTGGTCGCCGCCGGCGACCAGCAGGTCCTCCAGCCGCACGTACGCGAACGTGTTCTGCGGGTCCAGGTCCAGCACGCGCTCGAGGAGCGCGATCGCGCCCTCCCGGTCGCCGAGCTGCCCCTCGTGAACGGCCGCGGCCTTCTTCAGCGCGGCGATCCGGTCCTCCGTGCCCGTCGCGCCGTCCGCCTCTCGCTCGTACTGCGCGGCGAGGTCGTCCCACCGCTGCTCCCGGACCAGCAGGCCCTCGAGCTTCCGGAGCGCTTCCGCGAACGCCGGGTCGGCCTCGACCAGTCCCTGGAGCGTCGCGATCGCCCCCGGCCGATCCTCGAGCGCCGCCGCCTTCAGCTCCGCGACCTCCAGCAGCGCATGCCGCCGCTCGCCCTGGATCGCCGAGAGCTCCGCCTTCCGTGTCAGCACCTGCACCAGCGACACCGCGTCCGACTGCTCGCGCGCGATGGCCTCCAGCTCGTCGAGCGCGGTGCGGTTCGACGCGTCCTGGTCCAGCACCTTCTTGAGCAGCTCCGTCGCCCCCCCCGGATCCTTCACGAGGTTCCTGACGACGTCGTACGCCTTGAAGTACCACGCGACGCGCGCCTGCTCCGCCGCCTCCAGGTCCCCGAGGTTCTCGTACAGCAGCGCGAGATCGCCGAACCGCGACAGCTTCGTGTACAGCTCGGCGAGCGCGGTCCGGACCGCCGCGTCCTCGGGCCGCCGGAGGAACGCCACCCGCAGGAAGTCCGTCGCGTCCTCGGGCCGCCCGAGGTCGTCCCGGAGCAGCCGCCCGATCGCGAGCGACAGGTCGAACGCGACCGGCTGGTCCTGGTGCGCCGCGAACGCCGACACGAACGCCTCGTGAACCTCCGCCAGCCGCCCCATCCGGCGCCCGACCGCCTCCAGCCGGTTCCGGACCTCGCCGTCGTTCGTCGCGATCGCGGACAGCGCGAGCAGATCCTCGAACAACGCGTCGTCGCGGCCGAGCGCCTCGGCCAGCTCGACCGCCAGCCGCAGCGCGTCGAGCCTGGCCGGGTCCGCGAGGTCCAGGCCGGCGACGAACCGGTACAGGTCCAGCAGGCCTTCCCGGTCCACCGCCCGCTCGTGCGCCGCGACCAGGGCCTGGAACAGCTCTGGGGGGGTCCCGGCCTCGACGTAGGCCCGCCGCGCGATCGCCAGGTCCTCGGGCCCGGGGTGCGCCCCCGACAGGGTCGCGAGCGCCCCGGAAACGGCGGCGTCCGTGTCGCCGGCCTCGAGCGCGGACAGCACGAGCACCCGCCGGAGCAGCGCGATCCGCGGCTGGTCCGTGACCGACTCGCGGTTCTCGAGGTGGGCCAGCTCCGCGCGACGCAGCGCGACCAGTCCCGCCTTGTCCTGCTTCGACTCCAGGATCCCTGCGAGCGCGGGCAGCGCCGTCTCGTGCAGCGGGAAGTCGTGGAGCACCTTGCGGTAGTACATCGCCGCGAGGTCCGCGTCGCGCAGCTCGCCGAGCGCGGTCTCGCCGGCCCGAAGCCACGCGCCGCACCGCGCCTCCGGCTCCGGCGTCGCGGCCGCGGTCAGGTCCAGCGCCGCCACCACCCGGTCCCAGTGACCGAGGTTGGTGTTGACCGCGACGAGCAGCTCCAGCGTCCCCGCGTGCGCGGGGTCGTCCGCGGCGTTGTCGTCGAGCAGCGCGAGCGCACCTTCCGGGAGCCCCGCCTGGACGAGCGCGACCGCGGCCCGCAGCCGGACCTCCAGCCGCGCGGCCGGCCCCTCGCCCTTCTCGGCGAGCCTCCCGGCCGCCTCGCGCGCGACGCGATCCAGCTCCGCGAGCCGGTCCGCCGCGCCCAGCTCCTCGACCAGCGCCTCGAACAGCCCCTCGCCCGCCGGGCGCTCCCGGTAGGCGGCGGAGAGGACATCGACGGCCTCGTCGTGCCGCCCGAGTCCCGCGAGCGTCCGGCCCAGCTCGAGCCGGAGCGCCATCACCTCGTCGGGCGAATCGACGCGCTCGGCGAGCACGGCGAGCGCGGTCGCGAGCGTCGCCGCGTCGCCGGTCTTCCCGGCCGCGGTCCTGAGCGTCCTCGCCGCCTCCGCCGCCAGCGCGTCGCTCCCCAGCAGGCGGCCGACCACCTCGCGGGCGCCCTGGTGACCCGGATCCGCGGCCAGGACCGCGGCCGCCGCGCGCAGCGACTCGGCGTCGGCGATGCGTTCGACGTGCAGCTCGGCGACCTGCATCAGGGCCGCGATCCGCGCCTCCGACGTCGTCGCCACCGCCAGCTCGCCCTCCACCAGGGCGAGCACGCGGTCCAGGTCCCCCATCTCCCGCGCCACGACCTTGGCCCGCTGCCGCGCCTCCGTGTCGGACGGGTCGCGCGCGAGGAGGCCGTCGAGCACCGTCGCCGCCTCGGCCGGCTCGTGCAGGTCCGCGTGGAGCCTGGCCGCCGCGGTCATCAGCTCGACCCGCGAGGTCGCGGGGTCGGCGCAAGTCCGGCCGATCAGCAGCCGGAGGTCCACGACCTGACGCACGCGGCCAAGCGTCTCGCACAGCGCCAGCAGCCGCCGCGCTCCGTCCAGCGCGAGCGCGTCCAGCGACTCCTCGGCCGGGCGCCGCTCGACCACGTACTGGTAGGCGCGCACGGCGCCGTCGAAGTCGCCGGTGGCCTGGCACAGCTCTCCGATCGTCAGGTGGATGCCGCGCTTCTCCTCGACGGTCGCGGCGTTCACCGCCATCTCGGTCAGCAGCGGGATGCGCTCGGCCTCGCGGTTCATCTCGTGCAGCAGCGAGTCGATCTCGCGCATGACCGCGACCGAGCCCGGCTGCACCTCCAGGAGCTGGTCGTACAGGTGCATCGCGCGCGCCGGGTCCTCCAGCCGCGCCCGGCAGATCCCCGCGACCTTCAGCAGGATGCGCACGCGGGCGTCCACGCCGGCCGACGGGGCGACCGATTCCAGCGTCTCGACCAGGGCCTCGATGCGCCCGGCCGCCTCGCCGGCGTCCACGGTGCGCTCCAGCAGCCCGGGGTCGTCCGGCATCGCCTCGAACGCGGTCCGAACCGCGTCGAACGCCGCGTCGAGGTTCCCGCGGTCCGTCTCGAGCCCCGCGATGTCCCCGAGGGCCTGGACGCGGTCCCACGGGGTCCCGGCGAGCCGCACCTTCACGTGCAGCACGGGGATGAGCGCGGCGGTCTCGCGCGCCGCCCTCAGCACCTCCTCCAGCGCGGCGACGAGCGGCGGGGCGAACTCGCGATGGGTCGCGGCCGCCTCGTCGAGCACGAGCGCCTGGGCCGCCGCCTTCAGCTCCGGCCGGCCCGGGTCCTCCGGGAGCGCGCGCCGGATCAGGTCCGCGGCCCGCTCGGGGCGCGACAGCTGGTCGCGGCAGATGACGGCCATCTGGTACAGGACCTCGGCGCGCTCGGCACCGGGGGGGGAGAAGCGGTCGCGGCGCTCGAGCACGTCGAGCACGTCCTCCCATCGCGAGGACTCCGCCAGGACCGACTCCAGCTCCGCGCTCGCCTCCGCGTCGCCCTCCGACGAGTCGAGCACGGCCTTGAGCGCGTCGATCGCGGCGTCGCGCAGGCCCTGCTCGCGGGCGTACGCGGCCTTCGCCATCAGAACGTCGCGCCGCCCGGAAGACTCGACCGCGTCCGCGAGCCGGTCGTACGTCCGCAGCACGGACTCCTTCTGGCCGACCCGCCGGTAGAGCTCCAGCAGCACGCGCAGCAGGGACTCGTCCTGCTCCTCGAACGGCAGCGCCTTCTCGAACGCACGGATCGCGAGGTCCGGGCGATCGAGCTTGCCGGCGTACAGGCGGCCGAGCAACAGGGAGAGCCGCGCCTCGCGGCCCGGGTCCGGCAGGGTCGCGGTCGACACCCCGGCCCCGTCCGGCACGATCCCGACCCACCGGCCGATCGCGCCGGCGGCCTCGGCGTGGCGGCCCGTGGCGTCGGCCAGGCGCAGCAACCGCTCGACGAACGCCTCCGCGGGGTGCTGCGACACCGCCTGGACCACGCGGTCGAGCGCGGCGCCCGGGTCGTTCTCGGCCCGCTCCAGGATGTCCGCGATCTCCATCAGGATCGCGGCCCGCGCCTCCGGGCGCGCCATGTCCTCGAGCCGCTCGGACAGGAGCCACAGCAGGTCCTCGTACCGGTTCGTGCGCCGGTAGAACGGGGCGAGCACGTTGGCCGCGGCCTCGCGCGCGATGCGGCGCTCGAACAGGTGCCGGACCTGCCGGTGCGCCTCCACGGAGGAGGCGTCCGCGGCGAGCACCGACGACAGCAGCCCGACCGCGTCGTCGTACTCGTCCAGGTGCTCCCACGAGACCTGGGCCAGCTCGCAGCGCAGCCGCGTGACCTCGGGCGCGGCCGTGGCGGCCTGGATCTCCATCCGGATGACGTCCGCCAGGTCCACGTAGCGCTCGGAGCGCTCGTACGTGCGGTGCAGCCCGGCCAGGGCCTCGCGGTCGCCGGAGCCCGCCTGGACCACCTGCATGTAGCACTCGGACGCGGCCGCGTCGTCGCCGAGCAGGTCCTCGTAGAGGCGGCCGAGGCGCATGCGGATCTCGCGGACCTCGGCGGGGTCCCGCGCCACGTCGATCCGGCGGCGCAGCACGCCTTCCAGCCCGACGTAGTCCTCGCGCTGGAGAGAGATGTCCTCCAGCACGTCCATGGCGCCGAGGTTGCCGGGATCGAGGTCGAGCACGCGCTCCAGCACGCCGCGCGCCTCCTCGTGGAACAGCAGGCGGCCCTGGTAGACCGAGCCCAGCTCGAGCAGCAGCTCGAGGCGCCAGGCCGGGTCGAGGGTGGCCGCGACGACCTCCTCCAGCACCTGCGCGAACTCGCCCCACAGCGACGCGGACGTCGCGGTCTCGCGCAGCGCGTCGAGCACCGGGCGCACGTCGCCGAGCCCGATCGCGAGACGGACCGCCTCGGCCCCGGCGGCGAACGCGTCGGCGTGACGCCCCAGACGCGACAGGATCTGGTGCTGCTTGCGCCAGGCCTCCAGGCGATCCGCGGCGTCGTCCAGCGCCGGGGCGAGGTCGCGCAGCACGCCGGCGGCGCGGTCGAGATCGCCCTGCGACTCGGAGACCTCCAGGAGCCGCCGCCCCACGTCGATCAGGTTGTGGTCCAGGGACCACGCCTTCTCCAGGAACCGCGTGGCGCGCGACGGCTCGTTCAGGTCGGTCTCGCAGGCGTTGGCCATCGCGAGGTTCAGCGCCACCTTGCGCGCCGGGTCCTCCTCGCGGGCCTCGCGCTGCTGCACGATCGCGACGAACGAGCGGACGTCCGCGCGCCGCGCGAAGAGCTGGCGGAGCGACTTCAGGTCGTCCTGGTCGAGGTAGACCTGCTCCAGGCGGCGGGCCGCGATGTCGTCGCGCGGGTCCTCCGCGAGCACGGTCTCGAACACGGTCCGCGCCGCCGCGCCGTCGCCCAGGCGGTCCTGGAGCACCTCGCCGAGCTTGTGCAGCAGCTCGATGCGCCGCTTGGCGGGCATCGGGCGCTTGACCTCCTCCGCGAGGAACCGCGCGTAGTCCGACCACCGCTCGAGCCGCGTGTAGAGCTGGTGCAGGTTCTCCCGCGCCTCGCGCAGGTTCGGGTTCAGGAGGTGCAGCTCCTCGTAGTGCCGGAGCGCCTCCTCGTAGCGGAGCAGCTTGTCGCGCGCCATCTGCGCGGCCGCCACCAGCACGGCCTCCCGGTCCGCCCCGGCCACCATGCGCAGCTCGCGCAGGTGCATCGCGTAGAGCTTCTCCTGGTTGTGCTTGCGCTGGTAGATCGCCTTCAGCTTCTGGACCACGTCGAGGTTCTGCGGGTCCAGCTCGAGGATGCGCTCCAGGAACGGGATCGCCTGGGCCTCGTTGGACATGCGCGTGATCGCGATCTCGGCGATCTGATGGAACAATTCGAGCAGGTCCACCGGGTCCTGGGTGACCAGCACCTTCTTCTGGAGCACCTTCAGGAGGTCCGGCCAGCGCTCGCGCGTCTGGTAGCCCCTGGCGAGCGACTCGAGCGCCTCCTTGTTGGTCGGGGAGACCTCCGCGATGCGGGCGTAGGTGGCGAGCACGTTGTCCGCGGAGGGCAGCTTCGCGGGGTCCTGGTAGATCTCGATGATCCGGAACAGCGTCGCGACCCGCGCGTCCATCGCGTCGGGGGGGAGACGGCGCAGGCGCTCGTTGTAGAACTCCACGAGGGCGTGCCACTTCCGCGTCTTCTCGTAGAGCTGGATCAGGGCCTCCTCGGCCCGGGCGTCCGACGGGTCCGCGGCGAGCACCCGCTTGTACGCCTCGACCGCGCGCTCGAGGTTCTCGAGCCGGCCCTCGGCCAGCTCGGCCATCTTGCGGTTGATGCGGACCTTCTCGGCCGGGTCCTCGACGACCGAGATCGCGAACTGGAGCGTCGTGAAGAGCTTCTGGTGGTCCCCGCGCGCCTCGTGGTAGTCCTCGTAGAACCGCAGCGCGGCGAGGTTCCGGGGGTCGATGGCGCGCAGCCGGCGCCACGCGCGCTCCGCCTCGTCGAGCCGGCCCAGGCGGCCGAGCACGCCGGCCAGGACCGGCAGGATGCGCGCCTCCAGCGGCTGTCCGGCGGAGTCCTGGCGCAGTCGCTCCAGCGTCTCCGCGGCCGCGTCGAGGCGGCCGGACGTCTCCATCGCGGTCACGTAGCCGGCGAGGGCGTCCGGGTTCGTGCGGTCGGCCTCGAGGGCGCCCTGGAACGACACCAGGGCGCGCGCGGGCGACGCGAGCGGCCCGAGCTGGAGCCGGCCGAGGTCGCACAGGACCTGGGCGCGGGAGGGGCCGTCGTCGAAGTCCGCGAGGCACCTCATGTACTGGAACTCGACCTCCTCGGGACGGCCCGCGGCGAGCAGCGCGCGGCCGAGGAGCATCAGGGCCTCGTGGTCGCGCGGGTTGTCGGTCAGGTGCCCCCCGAGCAGGGTCGCGGCCTCGACGGCCGCCTCCTTCCCCCCCTCGGCGAGCCGCTCGCGCGCGATCTCGAGCCGGCCGGCCTTGGCGGCCTCGGCGCGCATCCGCTTGCGCCGGTCCTCGACCAGGTCCGCGAGCTTCTGGCGATAGCGGCCCGCGACCGCGGAGTCGCCGAGCGTGACCATGACCTCCAGCATCCGGATCCGCGCGTCCTCGGGCAGCGAGGCGCCGTGTGCGTCGTACAAGGTCGCGAGCGCGACCGGGTTCAGGCTGCGGACGGCGGCGACCGCGCGGGCGGCCTCGGCGGACTCCGTGTCCTCCAGGTCGGCGCGGTAGAGGTCGGCCGCGGCGCCGGCGATCTGCCCGGCCCAGGGCTCCGAGGTGGACCGGGCGAAGCGGACCAGCAGGTCCGCGGTGAGGCGGGTGAGCGAGGTGACGTCCGCGGCGTAGTCGGCCACGCCGGCTCGCTCGGAGATGTAGGAGAGCGCACCGACGAGGTCCTGGGGGCTCATGTTGCGCGCGAGCGCCTCGAGCGCCTCGGCCGGGAGCTGCCCCCGGCTGACCTCGTCCAGTACCCGCCTGACTTCCGTCACGTCCATGAGCCCTCCACCCCGTACCCGTACCCGCACCCGAGCCCGAGCCCGAGCCCGTACCCGATCCCGAGCCCGATCCCGCTCCCGCCACCGCGCGCGCCCGCGTACCCGTGCCCGGGATCCCTAACGTGCCGTAATAGAACAATCGCCGGTTGTACGCAACACGAATCACGGCGGGACACCGCCGCGGAGATCACGCCTGCCGTTTCGCTTCGAGCCACTCCCAGCGGGCGTACAGGCGGTCCACCTCGGCCCGCGCCGCCTCGGCCTCGGCATGGCGCTCGAGCAGGCGCGCGGGGTCGCTCGCGATGGCCGGGTCCTCGAGCGCGCGGCGGCGATCGCCGGCGGAGGCCTCCGCCGAGGAGATCGCGTCGTCCATGCCGCGCAGCTCCAGCTCCTCGGCGTAGGTGAGGGGCTTGGCCTGGGGGGCCGCTGCCGCCGCGCGTCCCCGGGCCGCGGCGTTGATGCCGCCGCGGCCCGCCGGTGACGAATCGGACGGACGCGCGGCGGCAGCGGAGCGGACCTCCCCCCACTGCGCCAGGTCAGCAACGAACTGCGAGGCACCGAGGCCGTCAAGCCCCACCAGCACGTTCGCGACGCGGTCCATCAGGTAGCGGTCGTGGGTCACGATCACGACGGCGCCCGGGAAGTCGAGCAGGCTCTCCTCGAGCACCTCCAGCGTGGGGATGTCGAGGTCGTTCGTGGGCTCGTCGAGCAGCAGGAGGTCGGCCGGGCGCACGACGAGCCGGGCGATCAGCACGCGCGCCTGCTCCCCCCCCGACAGGTCCGCGACGGGCGTGTCGAGCTGATCGACCCGGAACCCGAACCGCCGCGCCCAGCCGGACACGTGCATCGCCTGGCCCCGGTAGGTGACCTGGTCCCCGTCAGGCGAGAGCGCACGCCGCAGCCTCACCCGCCCGTCGAGCTGCTCGCGCTGCTGGTCGAATCGCACCACGCCGAGCGCCGGCGCGGTCTCGACGCGCCCCGCGTCCGGGAACAGCTCGCCCGACAGCACGCGCAGCAGCGTGGTCTTGCCGCTGCCGTTGCCCCCCACCAGGCCGAGCCGCATCCCGGGCGAGAGCGTCAGCGAGAGGTCGCGGAACAGCTCCCGCCCCCCCATCGACTTCGCGACGCCGATCGCGGTCAGGAGGCGCCGGGT
>VGRB01000052.1 GCA_016875475.1 Deltaproteobacteria bacterium | reverse complement strand
CGCGGTGCGCGTCGGGACGTGCCCAACGGCGCCCGTGCACCGCGACCGCGCCGTCCCTCGCCGAGCCCCGAACCGACGGGGAGACGGAGGACTCCGCGCAGACCGCACCTGTCACTTCGCTGCTGGGCTGGCTGGGCTTCATCTGTCGCAGTCCTCCGGGCTCTGGGGTACACTTCCCCGAAGGAGGCGGTTCACGATGGCGCCGACCGTGCTCGTGAAGGGTCCTTTCCGGTTCTTCTTCTTCTCGTCGGACGGCGGGGAACCGGCTCACGTGCACGTCCGTCGCGATGACAAGGTTGCGAAGTTCTGGCTCGACCCGGTCCGGCTCGAACGCAGCGGGGGTTTCTCCCGCGCCGAGATACTCGATATTCGACGGATCATCGAGGCCAACCGGGAGGGCTTGATGGAGAGTTGGAATGAGTATTTTTTTTCTCACGATTCTTGAGCCACGGGCCTCGCGGGTTCAGGTCGGCGAGGACTCCCTGGTCGTGGACCTCGTTGACGGCCGCACGCTCATGGTCCCCATCGCCTGGTATCCCCGTCTCGCCCACGGGTCTCTCGCCGAACGCAAGAAGTTCGAGCTTCTCGGTGATGGCGTTGGCATTCACTGGCCTGACCTGGACGAGGACATCTCCGTGGAGGGACTCATCGCGGGCCTGCCCTCCAGGGAGTCCCAGCACTCCCTCAAGCGGTGGATCGAGGCGCGGTCACGCCCGAACGCCCAGCGCCGTCCCGCTACCGCGCGCGCCAGGGGCCACGCCGCCCGAACGACGTCGAAGCGCGCCAAGGCCCACCCGTAGAGAGAGCCTGGAGGGGCGCCCGAACCACGGATGAAGCCGACAGCCCCTTCTGGCACGCCTGTTGCCGGCCTTCGGCCTTCGGCGCGGTCGGTGCAGTAGCGTCGTATGCGTATCGCGACGGCACCGGCAGCCGTCGCGCCAGCCGCCCGCCGCACTTCGCGCGGCGGTCGCCGGGATTTGCAGATGAACGCCCAGCCGTTGGGCCGACCGAGCGCGACCCCGGTCGGAGCGTCCGTCCGACATCACGCCTTGCCCGCCAGACCGCCCCCCGCCCGAGCGTGACCTCGCGTCGCGGGTTCGCTTGCTCGCCGTCCGGGGGTGCCGAGACGATTGCCGGCGCCACGATGATTGCGCCGCAGCCTCCGGAGGGGGTATCATTCCTCCCGTCTCGACCCCGGGAGACGGTGCATGGGGCTCAAGCGTCAACTCCTTGAAAGGGCGGACTCGCGCACCCTCAAGGCGATGATCGACGGAACC
This sequence comes from Deltaproteobacteria bacterium, assembly GCA_016875475.1. Lineage (GTDB taxonomy): Bacteria > Myxococcota_A > UBA9042 > DTJE01 > DTJE01 > VGRB01. Next base: position 18,025 of record VGRB01000052.1, on the reverse strand, counting down.
GGGGTGGAAGCGGACCGCCGAAGCCCCGCATCCATGCGGGAGGCGCTGGCGGCATCGAGGGCCAGCGCGTGCGACTTGGCGGTTTTCGTCACCGACGAGCAGCTCGCGGCAGTCGGCCGTCCTCCAGAGAGAAGGGCCCCACGCCAGCGCGCGACGCAGGATCTTCCTCGGGCACCGAAGGGCAGTTTCACCACGGCTGAACGAGACGACCGTTTCGTCGCGATTGACTTCGAGACCGCCGACTACGGGAGGGACAGCGCTTGCTCCGTCGCGCTGGTCCGTGTCGAAGGCGGCCAGATCGCCGCCCGCGTCCATCGGCTGATCCGCCCGCCGCGTCGCGATTTCGTCTTCACGTATCTTCACGGGATCTCCTGGAAAGACGTCAAGGACCAGCCGACCTTCGCTACGGTCTGGTCCGAACTCGCGCCCTTCGCAAGGGGAGCGCGCTTCCTTGCCGCCCACAATGCCTCGTTCGACCGATCGGTCCTGCACGCCTGTTGTCAGTCGTCCGGGCTTACGGTTCCCTCGCTGCCGTTTGTCTGCACCGTCCACTTGGCCCGGAGAGTATGGGGGCTGCGCACCAACACCTTGGACGCGGTGTGCCGGCACCTCGGGATCCCTCTGGAGCACCATCGCGCCTTGTCGGATGCGGAAGCGTGCGCCAGGATTCTGCTTCATGCGCGAAGAGCCCAGCCCTCGATCGTCGCTTCGCTCGGGTAGGTCGCCCGGCCACGCGGTGCGTACCGGGGACCAGCGCCGCGTCCCAGCGTGGCGTGACTTCTACACCAATCGGTGTAACCTGGCTCCATGAGGCGTCGTGACCTCGAGCGCAGGCTCCGTGAACTTGGTTGGCAGTTCGCTCGCCACGGCGATCGGCACGACGTTTGGGCCAAGGGCGAACGAGAAATCGTCGTTCCGAGGCACGCTGAAATCAACGAGTACACGGCCAGGGCCATCCTCCGGGAGGCCCAGGGAGGTCGCTGATGCGTTTCGAAGGTCGCGTGTTCAAGGTGGGTCGGTACTGGGCTGTCGAGGTGCCTATCCTCGGAGTGGTCACCCAGGGTCGTACCCGCAAGGAGGCCCTGGAGATGATCGCCGATGCTATCGAGGCACTCGTCAATCGTCCGGCCTTCAAGATCGATGTCTTCCCGGGCAAGGCCGAGCACTTCGAGGTCGGCTCGAACGACCAGGCTGCGCTGACCGCTCTGCTTCTGAGGAGAAGTCGCCAACGCGCAGGGCTGAGCCTCGCCCAAGTGGCGGAACGTCTCGGTTCGAGATCCCTCAACGCTTACGCCCGATATGAGCAGGGGCGCAGCATGCCGACCGTCCAGAAGCTCTCGCAGCTCTTCACCGCCGTGACGGCGCACCGGGACCTCGTTGTCGTCGAGAGCCGCGCACGAACCCGAACACGCAGACAAGAGGACGGCGGCCCAACCAGTTGAAACCAGTTGAGCCTTGCTCCCGTCCGGGGCGGAGGAGGGATGCGAGGGCTACGGGGAGCGCCGGTCACGACGAGTCCTCCAGTCGAGGCAGGAGAAGCGCAGGCCGGCCGGTGGCTGAAGCGAAAGGACTTCGCCAATGTCCGACTGCCTGATGGATTCGTCTGCCGCGCCGAAGTACACTGGTACGAGGCGCACAGCGCACCGTCCGGGGCGTCCTCGCTGACGGGCCACGCCGGCCCAACGGCATCTGGCCGGAGCATCGGTGTCATGCTGGAACTCCGCCTGGATCATGTCAAGGCCGCGCAGGAAGGCGACGGCGGCCAGGTGTCGTTCGATGACTGCCGCCATCGCGAGCCTTCAGGACTCCCATCGGATTCCCCCTGCTTCTTGAGCCAGCGGCACTTCGAGGAACCTGACGACGGGTCCTGCTACGTCGAGACGTTGGACGAGTCGTACTGCGGCCACTACCGCGTGCTGCAGGCCACCCTCAGCCGCGATCGCCTGTACCTTCGCCTCCGGGAGTCGGCTGTCGTCGAGGTCTCGGTCTGGTTCGCCACGTCGGACCAGGCCTTCGCCCGACTCCGCCACGTCTTGAAGGCCATGATCCCGCACCTCGTGACGGAAGAGCGCGGTCGGCGACGACGCGATCGGGCGGGCACAGGATCGCGTGGCTGAGACGGGTCTTCTTCCCCCCCTTGTGGCCGGCCGCGCGAGCTCTTCCGTCGAGGTCCACCCCCTCGGCGCCGCGCGGAATCCGGTTGATCGTTCTCCCCCCGACCCGCTAGACTCCCATCCGGGCACGCCCGGAGGTTCCTGCCGTGTACCGCATCCCGCTCCTGCTCGCGTCCCTTGCCGCGCTCGCGGCGCCCCTCGCCGCGTCGGCCGGGATCACGAAGGCGGACATCGCCCTGGTCGAGGACACGGACGGCAAGATCACGGAGTCCGCGTTCCTGATGGACCAGTACCTGCGGGCGGCCGCGTGCAGGTTCTACGAGGACCACCCCGACCAGTACGACGCGATCTTCGTCTTCTCGATCGTCCCGCTCGACTTCTTCGGCAACACGCAGCAGGGCTGGCCGGTCAAGCAGGACGAGAAGGGGATCGGCCGGATGCTCTACAACCAGACGGCGAGCTTCTGCGCCAAGAAGGGCCGCCTGTCGCAGGCGGTCAAGATGGGGGCGATCGACACGATGCCCGACAACCCGGACGACCTGTACAAGGGCATCCCCATGTACACGCTGTCGGGGATCGAGCTGATGGGCCACGAGTTCGGGCACCACTGGATGGCCGCGGTCACGTTCGCCCACGAGGACGGGATCAAGCACTGCCTGCTCCGCGGGCACGAGCCGACGGGCGAGCCCAAGCCCGGCGACTGCGACGGGTACGAGGAGACCGAGTACAACCAGCACTGGGCGTACTACTTCAATTCCGGGGGTGTGATGTACGGGAACAACATCATCGACCTCGGGGGGGGGCAGTTCAGGATCTGGAACGAGGCGTTCAAGTACGGGCCGCTCGACCAGTACCTGATGGGCATCCGCTTCCCCGAGGAGGTCGGCCCGCTCTTCATCGCGGACCCGGGCGACGGGTCGGTCAGCTCGCCCTCGATCGCGGCGCCCAAGAACAAGGAGCAGACCTTCTCCGGCACGCGCATCGACTTCACGGTCGACGACGTGATCCGGTCGGTCGGGCCGCGCGAGCCCATGCCGGACGCGTGCCACTGGAAGGGCGCGATCCTCGCGGTCCACGCGAAGAACAAGCTCCCGTCCGCGAAGCAGCTCGACAAGCTGGTCGCCTACGGCAACCGCTGGGAGGAGTGGTACGCGTTCGCGACCGACAACCGCGGGTCGTTCGACATGACGCTCGCCGGCTCGGGCACCGGCACCGCGGACTGCCCCGGGACCGCGGTCGACCCGCCGGAGCCGCTGCCGGACCGGCCGGCCGACGAGCCGCCCGAGGCGATTCCGGACGCGTCGCAGCCCGTCGAGGTGTGGGATCCGGGGGCCGGGGAGGACGCACAGCAGCCGCCCGCCGACCCCGGCGCCGCCCAGGACGTCGCGGCGCCCGAGCCGGGCGCGGACCCGGGCGCCGAGGCCGCGGCGAGCGACGTCCCCGCGGCCGACCGTCCGGGCGCGACCGAGCTGCCCGCGACCTGCAAGCCGGGCGACTTCGCGTGCTCGGGCGCCCGGGCCATGAAGTGCAGCGCGACCGGCCACGGATGGGTCCTCTACCAGGACTGCGAGAACGACGGGAAGGTCTGCGCCGAGGGCATGTGCATCAAGTACGTGGCCCCGGGGGGGAACGGCGGCGGCGCGTCGAGCGGCGGCTGCGGCGCGGGCGCGGGCGCGGCCGCCCCGGCCGCACCCGTGCTGCTGGCCTTCGCGCTGATCGCCCTGCGGCGGCGGCCCGATCGCCCGTCCTGGAGCATTCCGCGCTGTCGCCCGGCCCGCACGGCACGCGGTCCCGAACGACACCCGTCGAGATGCGTACCCCACGCCCCGGACCCCGGCAAGCCCCAGGGGCATCGATCGGAGGGGGGCGCGGGGCGCGGGGCGCGGGGCGCGGGCCACCCCCCTTGCGCGGCCGCCTTGCGGCCGCCGAGCGCTCCGCGCCACGGCGCGACGCGCTCGTCCTGATCGCTCGTCCTGATCGGCCTCGCGACCGGCCGTGTGGTATCATGTCCGGAGGAGTCGTGACATGAGCGCCTTCCACGCGATGCCGGGTCCCTACCGGCTCACCTTCGCGGATTGGCTCGCCTTTCCGGACGAGAACAAGCTGTACGAGATCCTGCACGGGGAGGTCGTCGTGTCGCCGCCGCCGAGCATCCGGCACCAGATGATCACCTGGAACCTGGAGCGGTTCTTCGACGGACAGGTCGTGAGGGCCGGTCTCGGCGTCGTCCTGCATGCACCCGTCGGCGTCAAGCTGACGGACGAGGACGTCCTGGAACCGGACATCGTCCTCGTGCTCTCCGAGCACCGCGGCAGGATCGGCGAGCAGGCGATCCTCGGCGCGCCAGACCTGGTCGTGGAGATCCTCTCGCGGGGCACGGCGGGCCGCGACCTCGGCCCGAAGCGCGTGATCTACGCCGCCGCGGGCGTGCCCGAGTACTGGATCGTGGACCCCGAATCGACGTCCGTCGAGGTGCTCGTGCTGGAGGGCGGCGGGTACACGCGGGTCGCCCTGCTGCGCAAGACCGACGTGCTCCGCTCGCCCCTGCTGCCCGGCTTCGAGGTCCCGCTGCGCGACGTGTTCCCGGACTGAGGAGCGGCCGCGCCCCCCGCCTCACGCACCCGGCTTCCACGCCCCGCGCGCCCCGAGCGCCGCGCACGCGACCGCGCCGAGCCGCGCCGCGATCCTGCACGCGTCCTCGAGCCGCGCCCCCGCGAGGAATCCCTGCACCAGCCCGGCCGCGAACGCGTCGCCCGCGCCGGTCGGGTCCAGCACCGCGACGGGCTCGGGCGGCACCGCGAACGGCTCGCCGCCCGCGGCCCGGGCCGTCGCGCCCGCGGCGCCCCGGGTCACGACCGTCCAGGGCACCGGGTGGCCCGCAGGGAACGCCTGGGAGGCCGCCTCCGAGGCCTGCGCCACGGCCAGGGCGGGCAGCAGGGACGCGAGCCGCACGCGTGCCTCGGACCGGAACGGGAACGTGTGCAGGTCGAGCGTGTTCGCGAGCCCGCGGCCGGCGGCTGCCCGCGCGAGCGCCAGCGCGAGGCCGGTCCGGGACACGCGATCGAGGTGGAGCACGCGGGCGGACCGCAGCAGGTCGGCCGGGACGTCCTCCGGCTGCACGGGCGGCGCCGCGAGGCCGGGCACCTCCGTCAGGAACGCGGTCCGCGCGGTCCCGGCCTCGACGAGCACCGTGTTCCGCTTGGTCCGGCGGCCCGGAACGCGGCGGACCGACACGCTCACGCCGGCGGCGCGGAGCGAGGCCTCGGCGGCCTCGCCCTGCGCGTCGTCGCCGGCCACCCCGACGAACGCGCACCGCAGCCCGAGCCGCGAGGCCGCGACGAGCGTGTTCGCCGCGGACCCGCCGCCGTCGCGGACCAGGGCTCGCGCGCCCGCGAGCGCGCCCGCGAGCGCGCCCGCGAGATCGGGGAGCGGCTCGCCCTCGCCGGGCAGGGCCGGCACGAGCGCCGTCGTCTCCCAGACCAGGTTGCCGATGGCCAGGACGTCGATCAGTGGCCGCCCCCCTACTGCACGAACAGGTAGTCCACTCCCTCGCTCCACCCGAGCGCGTCCAGCTCCGCCCGGATCCGCGGCCGCGCGCCCTTCAGCCCGACCGCGCAGACCATCGGCACGTCGCGGTGCCTGGCGACCTCGTCCCAGTGGACCACCACCGCGCCGGTCCCGACGGTCCGGCCGACCTTCCGCCGGTCCACGTCCAGGTGGCGGACCACGCGGACGCCGAGCGCGGCGAGCGTGCGGCCCCACGCGCGGGCGTCCGGTCCCGCGCCGCAGACCTGCACGTCGCGCCCGCCCCGAAGGAAGCCGCGGGCGACGTGGGGCGCCTTCAGCCGCAGGAACGCGTCCCCGGAGTAACGCGGGTCCGTCCGCGTCAGGCGGCCCGGCCCGTCGCGCCACCGGAGCAGCACCTCGGGCACCTTCGCCATCCGGCGCCCCGCCGCGTGGAGCCGCAGCCAGAGGTCGTAGTCCTCCGGGAATGGGCCTTCGCGGTACCCCCCCGCGGACAGGACCGCGTCCCTGCGGAAGACGGCGCTCGGGTGCGCGAGCGGCGATTCCACGAAGATCTCTCGCGCGAAGTCCTCCGGCGAGACGACGGCGTTCAGCCACGCCTCGTAGTGGAGCATGCCGTCCGACAGGCCCTCGCGCGGGAAGCACTCGACGAGGCAGCCGGCCACGTCCACGTCCGGCCGCGCGGCCAGCAGCGCCACCTGCGCGGCGAGGCGCCCCGGCAGGCAGACGTCGTCCGCGTCCATCCGCGCGACCAGGCCGGCGCGGGCCGCCGCGAGGCCGGCGTTCAGCGCGGGCACGAGGCCCTCGCGCGGGCGCTCGATCACCCGCACGCGCGCGTCCGACGCGGCCGCGGTCCGGAGGCGCTCGACGGTCCCGTCGCGGGAGCCGTCGTCCACCGCGACCAGCTCGAGGTCGGCGAGCGTCTGCCCGAGCACGCTTCCGACCGCCTCGTCCACGGTCGCCACCGCGTCCCGGACCGGCATCAGGACGCTTGCGATCGGCGCTCTCATCACGTCTCGCCCGGGAACTTCCCTCCGTAGATCACGTCCTGCCACCCGGTGAAGTGGCGGGCGAGCTTCCCGGTCCGGACGTTGTAGACGAACGTCTTGCCCGAGTGCAGCGCGTTCCGGCTGTCGCCGGTGGGGGCGTAGACCTGGGACCCGTCCCTGGAGAGACCGGTCGAGAAGATGCGGGCCTGGAAGTCCTGGCGCCAGGCCGGACGCCCGTTGCGGCCGAAGGCGACGAGGGACGTCGCCTGGGAGTTGTCGCTGACCAGCTCCTCGACCACGACGATCCCGTCGTTGGTGACCATCGGGTGGTTCGCGAGCTTCAGCTTCGCGCTCCACTCCATCTTGCCGTACCTGAGGTCGGCGAACCCGACGGTCGTGACCGTGCCCCGGCCCTTCGCCGTCGGCTCGGTGCGGCCGGCGAGGAAGCGGCCGCTCTCGGACCGGGCGACCTCGACGAACCGGACGCCGCCCGCCTCGAACGAGGGGTTGTCGGCCGCCACCTCGTGGGACGACACGGACAGGGGCATGCCGGCGAGCAGGTCCGTCTGCGCCCGGCGGACGAGCCACCAGACGATCCCGCCGGCCGCCGCGACGCCAATCAGGAGCAGTATGGTCCCCACGATCCTCCCTCCGCCCTCCGGTAGGACCCATATTGTAACACTTCGGCGAGGCGGCCGGTTCAGCCGGTTCAGCCCCGCAGGACCTCGACGGGAACCCGTGCGACCACGATCCTGGAGATGAGTGCGACCGGGTAGGCGCCGGCATACGCCAGGGTGGGGAGGTCGGTCGCGGTCCGCTCGCTCGCGGCGCCGAGCGCGGGCGGGTTGGTCATGGAGAACGGGTACCCGTACCCGTACCCGTACCCTAGCCCGAGCCCGTACCCGCTCCCGGGGCCCGGACCGCGGCATCCGCCCCGATCCTGACCCATGCGCGGCCCGCGCACGGTTCCCGAATTGACAACCCGGATCCCGGCTCCTAGACTCCGCGCCCGGGAAGCCGACGGAGCTGAAACGCCATGGCAGCCGACAGGAAGACGGTCACGCTGGACGGGAACGAGGCGACGAGTTCGGTCGCGCACCGCACGAACGAGGTCATCGCGATCTACCCGATCACGCCGTCGTCCAACATGGGCGAGTGGTGCGACGAGTGGTCCAGCCAGGGCCGGAAGAACGTCTGGGGCACGGTGCCCCAGGTCACGGAGATGCAGTCCGAGGCGGGCGCGGCCGGCGCGATCCACGGCGCGCTCCAGGCGGGCGCGCTCTCGACGTCGTTCACCGCGTCGCAGGGCCTGCTGCTGTTCATCCCGAACATGTACAAGATCGCGGGCGAGCTGACGAGCTACTGCATGCACGTGTCGGCCCGCACGCTCGCGACGCACGCGCTGGCCATCTTCGGCGACCACTCGGACGTGATGGGCTGCCGGATGATGGGCTTCGCGATGCTCTGCTCGGGCAGCGTCCAGGAGGCGCACGACTTCGCGTGCGTGGGGCAGGCCGCGACGCTCCGGTCCCGCGTTCCCTTCCTGCACTTCTTCGACGGGTTCCGCACGTCGCACGAGGTCGCGAACGCGACGATCCTGACCGACGACGAGCTGCGGCACATGATCACGGACGAGCTGGTGGCGGCCCACCGGGCGCGCTGCCTGACGCCGGACAGGCCGCTCCTCCGCGGGACCGCCCAGAACCCGGACGTGTTCTTCCAGGCGCGCGAGGCGTGCAACCCCTTCTACCTCGCGACGCCCGGCATCGTGCAGGCCGAGATGGACCGCTTCGCGGCGCTGACCGGCCGCGCGTACAGGCTGTTCGACTACGTCGGGCACCCGGAGGCCGACCGCGTTGTCGTGGTCATGGGCTCGGGCGCCGAGGTCACGCACGAGTACGTGGAGTGGGCGATCGCGCGCGGCGAGAAGGTGGGCGTGCTCAAGGTGCGCCTGTTCCGGCCGTGGTCGGTGCGCGACTTCGTCTCGGCGCTGCCCTTGACCGCGCGGCGGATCGCGGTGCTCGACCGCACCAAGGAGCCGGGCGGGATCGGCGAGCCGATGTACCTCGACGTGGTCGCGGCGCTGTCCGAGGCGCGGACCGCCGGCTGCTCGCCGTTCGCGGCGGACCCGGCCGTGGTCGGCGGCCGCTACGGGCTGTCGTCCAAGGAGTACACGCCCGCGATGGCGAAGGCCGTCTTCGACAACCTCGCCGCGGACGCGCCGAGGAACCACTTCACGGTCGGGATCGAGGACGACGTCACGCACCTGTCGCTGCCGGTGGACCACGACTTCGACATCGAGCCGGCCGACGTGGTCCGCGCGATGTTCTACGGGCTCGGGTCGGACGGCACGGTCGGCGCGAACAAGAACAGCATCAAGATCATCGCCGAGGAGACCCCGAACTTCGGGCAGGGCTACTTCGTCTACGACTCGAAGAAGGCCGGCGCGGTCACGGTGTCGCACCTGCGGTTCGGGCCGAAGCCGATCCGGTCGAGCTACCTCGTGAGGCGCGCGAACTTCGTGGCGTGCCACCAGTGGTCGTTCCTGGACCGCTACGACATGCTCGCGGCCGCGGTGCCGGGCGCGACCTTCCTGCTGGTGTCGCCGTACGGGCCAGACGAGGTGTGGGACCACCTGCCGCGCGAGGTCCAGGCGGGCATCGTCGAGAAGAAGCTCCGGTTCTTCGTGATCGACGCCTACAAGGTGGCCAAGGACACCGGCATGGGCGTGCGCATCAACACGATCATGCAGACGTGCTTCTTCGCGATCTCGGGCGTGCTGCCGCGCGACGAGGCGATCGCGCAGATCAAGGAGGCGATCAAGAAGACCTACGGCAAGAAGGGAGACGCGGTCGTCCAGAAGAACTTCGAGGCCGTGGACCACACGCTCGCGCACCTGTACGAGGTCGAGGTGCCGGCCGCGGTGACCGCGACGCGCGGGCGGCCCCCGATGGTGGCGGCCGAGGCGCCGGACTTCGTCCGTGGCGTCATCGGGCCGATGATGGAGGGCAACGGCGACCGGCTCCCGGTGAGCGCGTTCCCGGTGGACGGGACGTGGCCGACCGCGACCACGCAGTGGGAGAAGCGCAACATCGCGCTCGAGGTCCCGGTGTGGGACCCCGCGCTCTGTGCCCAGTGCAACAAGTGCGTCATGGTCTGCCCGCACGCGGCGATCCGCGCGAAGGTCTACCCTGCGGAGGCGCTCGCCGGCGCGCCCGCGACGTTCAAGTCGACGGACTACCGAGCGTCCGACTTCAAGGGCATGAAGTACACGCTCCAGGTCGCGCCCGAGGACTGCACCGGGTGCACGCTGTGCGTGGTCGTCTGCCCGTTCAAGGACAAGACGAACCCGCGGCACAAGGCGATCGACATGGCCCCGCAGATGCCGCTGCGCGAGACGGAGGCCGCGAACTACAGGTTCTTCCTCCGGATCCCGGACGCGGACCGCACCCAGCTCAAGCCGAACGTCAAGGGCGTCGGGTTCATGCAGCCCCTGTTCGAGTACTCGGGCGCGTGTGCCGGGTGCGGCGAGACCCCGTACGTCAAGCTGTTGTCCCAGATGTTCGGCGACCGCGCGCTGATCGGGAACGCGACCGGCTGCTCGTCGATCTACGGCGGAAACCTGCCGACGACCCCGTACTCGGTCGACCCGGCGGGACGCGGGCCCACGTGGTCGAACAGCCTCTTCGAGGACTGCGCCGAGTTCGGGTTCGGCTTCCGGCTCGCGATCGACAAGCACGTCGAGTTCGCGGTCGAGATGCTGAAGGGGCTCGCTTCTCGCGTGGGCGACGACCTCGTTGCCGCCATCCTGGCCGCGGACCAGGTGACCGAGGCAGGGCTCCGGGCGCAGCGCGAGCGGGTCTCGTCGCTGAAGTCCCGCCTCGCCGAGGTCGGCACTCCGGAGGCCGCGCGCCTCGCGCTCGTGGCCGACTACCTGGTCAGGAAGAGCGTGTGGATCCTGGGCGGCGACGGCTGGGCGTACGACATCGGATACGGCGGGCTCGACCACGTCCTGGCCATGGGCCGCGACGTGAACGTGCTCGTGATGGACACCGAGGTCTATTCCAACACCGGCGGCCAGGCGTCCAAGTCCACGCCGCTCGGCGCGTCCGCCAAGTTCGCGATCGCGGGCAAACAGGTGCCGAAGAAGGACCTCGGCCTCATGGCGATCGCGTACGGCGGCGTCTACGTGGCGCGCGTCGCCTGGGGCGCCAAGGACCAGCAGACGGTCCAGGCGTTCGCCGAGGCGGACAGCTACCCGGGCCCGTCCATCATCATCGCCTACAGCCACTGCATCGCGCACGGGTACGACCTGGCGAACGGCCCCGAGCAGCAGAAGCTCGCGGTCGATTCCGGCCACTGGCCGCTGTACCGCTACGACCCGCGGCGCCTCGACCAGGGCCTGCCGCCGATGCAGATGGACTCCCAGCCACCGAAGATCGACCTCGCGTCGTACGTGCGGAACGAGACGCGCTACCGGATGGTCGAGGCCATGGATCCCGACAACTTCAAGGCGCTGATGGTCCGCGCCGAGCGCGAGGTGAAGAACCGCTACGCGCTGTACGAGCACCTGTCCAGGCTGTCCTACGGCGCCCCGGCCGCCGCGGCCCCCGCTGCCGCCCCGACCCCGGGCAACGGCTCAGGCGACGCCCCCGCCGCCGCGCCGGCGACGCCCGCGAAGCCCGCGGACGCGTAGGCGCCGAACGCGGATTCCTCGGCCACGGCTTCGGCCGTCGGCTCGGGGGACCCGGCGCACCTGTCCGACTGCGCCCGGCCGCGGTATGCTCGCCGCGACGCTGACGGAGAGCCCCGATGCTCCGGCTCCCGACGACCACGGCAGCGCTCGCAGGGCTCGCAGCCGCGTGCGTCCTCTCCCTGGGTGCGGGCTGCGCCTCGGACGGGGGGGGCGGTCCCGATCCCACCCCCGACGCGACCCTCGACGCCGCAACGGGCGACGTCCCGGGCGACGACGTCACGGCCGACGTGCAGGTCCCCCCCCCCGTGGACCCGGCCCTCGTCCTGCGCAAGGTGGGGTGGCTGTCGGGCGACCTGCACCTGCACTCGAACCTCGATGACGGCGAGGACCCGATCGGCACGATCGTGGCGCTCGCGGAGTACCTCGCGACCCCGGAGTTCCTGGCGTTCCACCCGGAGTATGCGGGAAACCCGATCGGTTTCATCGCCCTGACCGATCACCGCATGGTGGACGGCAACTCGGACCCGGCGTTCGTGAGCGACGAGGTTGTGCTGATCCCGGGCGAGGAGTTCGGCGGCCCGGGTCACGCCGGGATCTGGGGCCTGTCCACGGTCGTGGAACACGACCCGGGCGGCGACGGGGCGGACCTCGCGGACTACCGCGCGGGCGTGGATGCGGCGCACGCCCAGGGCGCGCTCTTCTCGATGAACCACCCGGGCCTGCCGAAGAACCCGTTCCCCTGGGACGTCCGGACCCACGACGCCATGGAGGTCTGGAACACCCGATGGGGCCTCCAGGGCGCAGGCTACACCGCGGACAGCCTCGCGGAGTGGGAGGCCGCGAACGGCCCGGCCAGCCCGTTCTTCCGGCGCGCCGTCCAGGTGCAGGACGAGGGCGGCAGCGGCCAGTGGCTGCGGTTCTACGAGGCCCAGTTGAGCCTCGGCATCCACGTCGCGCTCGTCGGCGGGAGCGATCGGCACATCCTGTTCCCGGTCGGCTTCCCCTCGACCTGGGTGCGGGCCGCGACGCGCGACCAGGCAGGCGTGCTCGACGGCATCCGCAAGCGGCACACGTTCGTGACGCGCAGCCCAGCGTCCGCGACGGTCGAGATGACGATCGAGCTGCCGGACGGCACGGTCCGCGGCATCGGCGACCGGGTGCCGGTCCCGGCGGGCGGCGTCGAGGCCAAGGTCACGCTGCGCGTCGGCCGCGCGGACGAGGGCCGGGTCCGGCTGGTGCGCGGCACGCGGGCCGCCGGCGACGTGGCGCTCGCCTCCCATCCGCTCGGGCAGGTGGCGTTCGAGGCCGCGGTCGACGCCGTGGACTTCACCGCGACCACGACACAGACCCTGAGGCCGGGGGACTGGCTGTACCCGGTCGTCCACGATCGGCTGATCCCGGACGGGCTCGACCCCGCGCTCGCGGCCCGGATCCCCGACAAGGTCGCGACGCTCTCGAAGTACTCGGAGGACAACTACGCCCCGATCATGGAGGCGCTGATCGAGTTCATCGACCCGGACGTGGTCCTCGCGCCCGAGCTGTGCGACCCCGCGAAATGGGTCGCGACCGACGCCCAGTGCATGCTCGCCGACGCGAACGGCATGGCCACGTTCTTCTTCCCCGACTGGATCGACCGGCTGCTCAACATCCTGACCGAGGGCGGCAGGCCGTCGGACTGGGCCATGGGCGCGGTGGGCAGCGCCGCATTGTGCGTGCCGGCCACGTAGCGGCTGCGGTTCTCGCGGAGGTCTCCCGCATGGCCGTCACCGTCAAGGTCCAGCGGAGATACCGGGTCACGGGGCGCGTGCAGGGAGTCTTCTTCCGGGCCTCCACGCGGCACGAGGCCGAGCGCCTCGGGATCGCGGGCCGGGCCGTGAACCTCCCGGACGGCAGCGTCGAGGTCGTGGCCCAGGGCCCGGCCGACCGCCTGGACCTGCTCGAGGCGTGGCTGCACGTCGGCCCGCCGGGCGCGCGCGTGGACCGCGTCGAGCGGCGCGACGAGCCCGTCTCGGACGACCTCGAAGGGTTCACGACGGGGTGACACGACCCCCGGGGAGAACCATGCCGATCCGCCTCCGCGGCCACCACCTGCTCTGCCTGCGGCACTTCCGCGGGCTAGGGTACGACGAGGCGTTCACCGCGAACGTCGCGCGGGTCGTGGACGCGCTCCGCTCGCCCCCCGACGACCCTGTCCAGGTAGTGGACGGTCCCGACGACGTGTGCGCGGCGTGCCCCCACCTGGCGGATACGGTGTGCGCTCGCGGGCCGCGCGCGAACGAGGCGGTCCGGTCGCACGACGGCGCCGTGCTCGCGGCGCTCGGGCTGCGGCCGGGCGATGCGACGACGTGGGCCGCGGTTGGAGGCACGCTCGAGGCGGACGGCGCCGCCCGCGACGCGGCCACGGCCGGGTGCGTCTCGTGCCCGTGGGCGCGGCTGTGCGCGGAGGATCTCACGCCCGGAGGCGCGCCGCGGCCCGGCTGACCGCCGGCACCAGCGCGGCGGCGGCGACCGCCTTCAGCGCGTCCCCCGGCAGGAACGGCAGGACCCCCATCGCGAGCAGCGAGACCGGGTCGGCGGGGACGCCGGCGGCGCGGGCCCAGGCCCACAGCCACGCGGTCCCGATCGCGTAGATCGCGGCGTGCCCGGCCGCGACCGCGAAGGCCGTGGCCGCGGCGGTGCGATGTGCGCCGCGCCGCTCGGCGAGCGTGCCCGCGAGCCACGCAGCGAACGGGAAGGCCAGGAGGTGCCCGCCCGTCGCGCCGGCGAGCGGCCCGGTCCCACCCGCGGCGCCCGCCAGCACCGGCAGCCCGGCGGCTGCGCCGGCGAGGTACGCGCCCGCGGCCAGCGAGCCCAGGCGGCCCCCCAGCGCGAGCCCGATCAGCGTCACGCCGAGCGTCTGCCCGGTCAGCGGCACCGGCGTGAACGGCAGCGGGATGGCGGCCTGCGCGAGCACGGCGAGCAGCACGCCACCGGCGAGGACGATCGCCGCGTCCCGCGCGAGCGACCTGCCCGGCACCAGGAGGTCCGCGATCGTGGGTTGGCGTGCGGTCGCGTTCATGCGGTCCTCACCGCCGCCACGACCCGCTCCGCGAGGTCGCGCGGCACCTCGTCCACCAGCTCGTCGAGCGCCGCGGCCGACCCGCGCAGCGAAGCGGGCAGCAGCGCCGATCGCACGTTCAGGCCGACTCCCACCAGCACGAACGCGACCGCGCCTCCGGACGCCTCCGCCTCGACCAGGACGCCCCCGACCTTGCGGCCGTCGGGTGCGACGAGGTCGTTCGGCCACTTCACGCGCACGGCCCCGGCGAGGGCGTCGGCCACGGCGGCGCCGACCCTGAGCGGCAGCGCGGCCAGCCGATCCGGCGCGGCGGGTGCGGGCCGGACCAGCACGGACGCGTACAGGCCCATGCCGGCCGGGCTCTCCCAGGTCCGCCCGTTGCTCCCGCGACCCGCGGACTGGGCGTCCGCGACCACGGCCGTGCCCCCGGGCGCCCCCCCCCGCGCAAGGTCGCGCAGCACGTCCTGGGTGCTGGTCACGGTCGCGTGCCGGCGGATGCCGTCGTCCATGGGACTGCCCCTAGCGGTTCACGAGCCCGAGCCGCGCGCGGCACTCGTCGATCCCGGCGACCTCGCGCCCCTGGTCGCGGATCATGCGGGCGGCCTTCTCGACCAGGTCGCCGTTCGACCTCGCCATGACGCCGTCCGACAGGTAGAAGTTGTCCTCGAGGCCGACCCGGACGTTCCCTCCGACCGCGATCGCGGCCGCGACCAGCCGCCACTGGTCCTGGCTGATCCCGATGACCTCCCAGTCGCTGCGCGGAGGGAGCTGGGCGACCATCGCCGTCAGGCTCCCGACGGTCGGGGGCACGCCGCCCATCACGCCCAGGATCAGGCTGAACTGGTACGGCGGCGCGAGCACGCCCATGTCGATCAGCGGGTGCGTGTTCGCGACGTGGCCGACGTCGAAGCACTCCATCTCGGGCTTCGTGCCGACCGCGTTCATCGCCTCCAGGATCGCGCGGATCTCCGAGAACGGGTTCTGGAAGACCATCTCGAAGACGAACGACTTCTTCTTCGGGTGGTACTTGGCGTAGTTCATGGATCCCATGTTCAGCGCGCCGACCGCGGGCCGGATCTCGCGGATCGGGGCGACCTTCCGCTCCGTCTCGACGCCGATGGCCCCGGTCGAGAAGTTGATGATGACCGGGCACGCCGCGGTCACCGCGTCGTAGATCGCGCGGTAGTCCGACACCTCGTAGCTCGGCCGCCCCTCGCGCGTCCGCGCGTGGATGTGGACCGCCGCCGCGCCCGCCTCCCACGCCCGCTTCGCCTCGGCCGCGTACTCCTCCGGCGTGTAAGGGATCGCCGGGCACTGCTCCCGGTTCGCCACCACGCCGGACAGCGCGCAGGTGATCATGCAGGGGCGGTCGAAGTCCTGGTTCTCCCTTGTCCACATGGACATGCGTCACCTCCCCTTCCACTGCGGCGCGCGCTTCTCGAGGAACGCCGCGAGGCCCTCCGCCGCGTCCTCGGTCGCGAGCAGGTCCGCGAGCCGCCCCGCGAGCGTCTCCAGCACCTCGGCAGCCGGCCGGCCGTCCACCGCCCCGATGGCCTCCCGCCCCATCCGGATGGCGACCGGTGCGTTCGCGCACACCGCCGCGAGCGCCTTGTCCACGGTCGCGTCCAGCCCGGCCGCGGGCACCGCGCGCGTGACCAGCCCGATCGCCGCGGCCTCGCGGCCGTCGATCGGCTCCGCGGTCAGCATCAGCTCCAGCGCCCGCTTGCGTGGAACGCTGCGCAGCATCAGCGGCGCGACCATCATCGGGAACAGCCCGACCTTCACCTCCGGCGTCCCGAACCGGACGTCCTCGCGCGCGTACGCGAGGTCGCACGCGAGCACGAGCCCGAGCCCGCCCGCGAGGCAGTGCCCGTTGACCCTGGCCACCAGCGGCTTCGGGAACGCCAGCATCCGTCGCAGCAGGCGGGCGTACGCCACCGGGCCGGGAACGGCCTCCCCGGAGCCGCCCGCGAACGCCGACCCGAGGTCCGCGCCGGAGCAGAAGACCTTGTCCCCCGCGCCGGTCAGGCAGACCGCGCGCACGTCCGGGTCGGCCTCGGCCGCGTCCAGGTGCGCCCCCACCGCGGCGATCGCGGCCGGCGACAACGCGTTGCGGCTGGCCTCCCGGTTGAGCGTCAGCCGCGCCACGCCCGCCCGCACCTCGTACAGGACGTCATCCATCGCGCCTCGCCTCCTCGGCATCCGCCGCCACGTCCACCAGCACGTCGCCGGGCTTCACCGCCGCGCCCACGACCGCGCGGACCGCGGTGACCGTCCCGGCGCGCGCGGCGACCAGCGCGGTCTCCATCTTCATCGCGGACACGACCACGAGCGCCTGCCCCTTGGCGACGCGAGCGCCCGCCTCGACCAGCACGCGCACGACCACCCCCGGCATCGGAGGCGTGACCGCGCCCGGCGCGGGACCGGCCTTCCGCCGCGCCCCGGCCTCGGCCGCGTCCGCCACCTTCCAGGCCCGCCCCCCGCTCGCGACCCATACGCCGTCGCGGTCGGCCGCGGTCCGCAGCACATGCGTCCGCCCGTCGAGCCGCACCACGTGGAGCCCCGGCCCGGTCGAGACCACCTCGAACTCGACCTCGCGGTCGCCGACGCGGACCTTCATCTGCCCCACCCCCCGAGCCGGGTCCACGGAGACCCGGGCGCCGCCTCGGCCCCCGCGGGTGCGCCCGCGGACCGTGCCGCGCGCCGCTCCAGCGCGACCGCGATCGCCCCGATGCGCGGGTCCGGCGGCGCGGGCTTCCAGTCCGCCATGTGGTCGTCCACGAACCGCGTGTGCGTGTCGCCGGCCGCGAACGCCGGGTGCCGCAGCACGTCCGCCAGGAAGTCGGTCGGGGTACGGACGCCAAGGACCACGCAGTCCGCGAGCGCCCTCAGCATCCGCGCGATCGCGGCGGGCCGGTCCGGCGCGTGGACCGCGAGCTTCGCGAGGATCGGGTCGTATTGCACGGGCACCTCGGACCCGGTCGCGACGCCGCTGTCGAACCGGACGCCCGGCCCCGCGGGCGCGGCGACGAGCAGGACGCGGCCGGGCGACGGCAGGAACCCCGCCTCCGGGTCCTCCGCGTAGATCCGGCACTCGATCGCGTGTCCGCGGGCCGCCACGTCCCCCTGCGCGAACGGCAACGCCGCCCCCGCCGCGATCTCGACCTGCAGCCTCACCAGGTCCAGGCCCGTGCACAGCTCGGTCACCGGGTGCTCGACCTGGATCCGGGTGTTGACCTCCAGGAAGTGGAACGTGCGGTCCGGCGCGAGCAGGAACTCGACCGTGCCCGCGTTCACGTACCCGGCGGCCCGCGCGGCAGCCACGGCCGCGGCCCCCATGCGCTCGCGCAGATCCGCGTCGAGGGCGGGCGACGGGGTCTCCTCCACGATCTTCTGGTGGCGCCGCTGGACCGAGCACTCGCGCTCGAACAGGTGGACCACGTGGCCGTGCGCGTCCGCCAGGACCTGGACCTCGACGTGGCGGGGCCGGTCCAGGTAGCGCTCGACATAGACCGACCCGTCCCCGAACGCGGCCAGGGCCTCGCCGCTCGCGAGCCGCACCGCCTCCGGGAACGCGGCCGCGTCCGCGACCACGCGCATGCCCTTGCCCCCGCCCCCGAGCGCGGCCTTCCCCAGCACCCCC